>NZ_JAASHD010000027.1:0-53406 GCF_019734375.1 Clostridium sp. K04 | reverse complement strand
GAGGATGTAGTAAGATTTGTGGAAAAACAAATCTACTACATCCTTTTTTGTATTTTAAAGTGGTAGATTTGGAATAATATTCTTATTGTTAAAAAGGAGGTTTCCAAATGAAAGAAATAAAAGTACCAAATATTGATTATCAAGCAGAGATTAAAAAATGTAAAACACTTGAAGATGTTACAGGTAAAAATGGATTATTGCAAAGGTTATTTAAAGATGTTATGCAACAACTTTTAGAAGCTGAAATGGAGGAAAATTTAGGTCGTGAAAGATATGAAAGAATTTCAGATGATAGCGAATATGAAGAACGTAATTATAGAAATGGTCATTCTAAAAAGAATGTGAGAAGTAGCTTTGGAGATGTGGAGTTGAAGATTCCAAGAGATAGAAAATCAGAATTTGATCCTATAGCAGTAAAAAAATATCAAACGGATTGTAATGAATTTGATAAAAAAATAATAGCATTATATGCTCGTGGAATGAGTACTAGAGATATTCAAGCGGAATTAAATGAATTATACGGAATAGATATATCACCTAGCATGATATCCAATATAACAGATAAAGTATTAGGCTCCGCCGCCGAATGGCAAAATAGGATGTTAGATGAAGTATATCCTATAGTTTATATGGATGCTATTCATTTTAAAGTGAGAGATGAACATAGAATAGTAACAAAAGCAGCTTATATTTGCTTAGGTATTGATATGGAAGGAATAAAAGATATCTTAGGAATTTGGATTGGAGAATCCGAAGGTGCTAAGTTCTGGTTAAGTGTTTGTAATGATCTAAGCAATAGGGGTGTTAAGGATATATGTATTGCATGCATGGACGGATTGAAAGGACTTCCAGAAGCTATTAAAACAGTATTTCCAAATGTAAGTATTCAAAATTGTATAATACATCAAATTAGAAATTCTATGAAATATGTACCCTATAAAGATAGAAAAGCATTTGTAGCGGATTTAAAGAAAGTATATAAAGCTCCTACTGAAGAAATTGCGCTAGCGCAGCTCGATATGCTAAAAGATAAATGGGATGATAAATATTCAAATGTCATTGATTCATGGTATACAAATTGGGATAAATTATCAACATTTTTTGCATTTAATGAACAAATAAGAAAGATGATTTATACTACTAATACACTTGAAGGAGTTAATAGACAGATAAGAAAATTTACTAAGACAAGAACTGTATTTCCAAACGACGATTCATTAAGAAAATCATTATATTTAGCTACAGAAATTATTATGCAAAAATGGACGTCACCAATTCCTAATTGGGGTTTAATTTTATCACAATTTATGATTATGTTTGGTGATAGGCTTGATAAAAATGAAATAATATAAGGCTTGTACTTTTTCGAGCTTTAATGAATATTAAACCATTTTTAGCAGATACTAAATGTATATAAAAACTCATTATTATTATTTGAAAAAATAAATAAAAATATAACTGGAAATAAAATTTCCAGTTATACATTTTATTATATTTATATTTTACACAAATTTTTAGATATCCTCTAAATTCAATCAAATAGACAATAAAACTCGACAATACATCTTAGTGTTGTCGAGTTTTTCATAATAACTATTAATGCCTATGTATACCAGTACTACATCTATATTTGTGATTTACACAAATTTATCTATCTCTCCTCAGATCATATCTCAATATCTAATTTATTATTCCATTATATCAAAAAACACGACATTTCTGCAGTGGATTTTTGAGCAAATGTAAAGACTACTTATTGAAACTTTCTAATACCTTTTATATTATTTATTACCTTCTTTATTTTTGTTTCTTACCGGTACAAACTCTGAAGTAGTATCATTAGGGTCAATGTAGACATAGTCTCCATTGCTATCCTTTTTTAATCCTAAAGATGCCATTTTCTTTTTAGTATTTTTATATTTTGTACTCATTACCTTCACCTCTTAAATATTATAAATATCATTCGTTATTATCTTTCCCTCTTATTTTTATAATAATTACCTAAGGCTGACATTTAGTTCTTCATATTATTATAGTACTTCAATAAACTGAAGAAGTTTACTCTTATCTGGACTAACAAAATTATCAGAATCAATTAAATTAATTAATTCATTTTTTGTAACCCACTTATAATCAATAGTTTCCCCATCTTGTAATATAATTGAATCTTTCTTTATATTGCATCTACATGTATACATCTTATAAAATGTATTTTTCTCTACCTTTTTTATTGTATAAATAAGCTCTAAATTATTAGCTTTAATACCTGTCTCTTCAAACAATTCTCTTTTTGCTGCATCTAAAAACTCTTCACCTTTTACTACACTTCCACTAGCTCCAGCTTCCCAAAGGCCTGGTTTATTAGGTTTATTCCAATCTCTTTGCATTAATAAAAAAGTTCCATCCTCATGATATACAATAACATCAACTACTGCATGCAAAATCCCTTTACTTATTTTCTCTCCTCTGACTATATCAACACCTATTTTTTCTTCATTTTCATTATATCCATCCCATAATTCCATACATATAACCTCCTAACTTTATTCTATTTTGTTATTCTTTTAATAGTATCATCTACAGAAATGCATTCAGCATATCTACCATTCCACATATTATCTCCTTTTATTGCTTTTTACTAATTATAATCTATATTTTTCCAAAGAAAAAGAGAATCTATTTTAGATCCTCAATTTTCACTTACCATTCTCTTTAATTAACTAGGCTTTAATATAACTTTTTGCTATATCCAACACCTTTTCAAATTCATTTATATTATCATTTATAAATTCTAAAAGCTCTTCTCTTGACGGTTCTTTATATCTATGTGAAATTCTATTTCTAAGCAATCTTGCTCCATTTAAGAATTCATACGTCTCTTCACCTATAACTTTATTTTCAACTAAAATAATAAGCGATGCTTTCATATCTATTCCTATTTTATATTTCTTTAACTCTTTTAAGATCATAGAAGTTAAATTTTCAACTGTTATAAAAAAATCTACAAATATTTGCTTTAGCCCAAATTCTATAAAAATTGTTTTATTATCTTCTTCTAAATCTTGCAATAATTGCTTACAATCTTTCAAATTCTTTATTACTTCAGTCATATCTTCAATTATTTTTATTAATCTTTCTTGATTCATGATAACAATTCCCTTCTTCTACACTTAAAATAATACTCATTTTCTCTATAATACCAATCAACTTTTTCTATAAATTTTTCTAAAAATTTATTATTATCAGTTGTATAAATACTTTTACCATCATTTAGAATATCTATTTTAATAAATATATCTAAGTTATCACTATTTAAATCAATTACATCTATATTTCTTTCTAAAAGATCTTCTAAAAATAATTCTAATTTTAAAATTTCTTTAATTGTTAACTTTGAGGTTCCTAATATAGCTATATCCACATCAGACTCTTCATTAAAATTGTCAGTAATTATACTACCAAAAACTAAAGCATTATTTATATCTAACTTACTAAGATAATTCTTTAATTCTTTACTCTTTAATTTATCTAATATTTCTAACTGTATATTCTCCATTTTACTCCTCTCTTCTTTATCTAATATTATTGATTATGTACTAATTATAGCATAATATTCCTTGTTTATTTCTCTAAAAGTTTTAAAATAAAAACACCTACGTTTAAATAGGTGTTCCTAATAATATTATTATCTTATCTTTTAATTATAGTTACTGAAACATTTAACTTCTCTATCATTAGCTTATCAATTCTCAGTCTTTCCTTACAAAAATAAAATACTCCTTCTATCCCCTTTAAGTTATGACTCTTACCAAAATTCATATTACTAACCCAATTTGCAACTTCATCAATCCAATCTGGCCTTGAACCCTCTGGTGACTTTCTCTCATTTGCTGCTTGAATTATTATATCTTCTACACTTGAAGGCTCAATATAAACAATAGATGGACTTAAGGATTTTACTGTTTCTAATAAGCTTTTAAGATATAAATATATTTCTTCATCACTTTTTTCATATACACCTAACAATTCAAATATATGATTTTGTAGAAATGCACATTCAAAAATATAAATATTATCATTTAACAAAGCCTGCTCTGCAAATTTACTCCATCTTCTTAAATGTATATCTCTAAATTCATCTAAGCTTTTTCTACCATCACATATTTCCTTTGAAGCAACATCACCTATTAAACTCCAATAACAATCTTCTGGAAAATCTATTTTAGTATAAGCTAAAATAACATTATTATCTTCTATTCGTGTTTGCCTTTGAATTCTACTAATTAACTCTTCTTTACTTATACTCTTCTTTGAACCTTCCCACATTTCAGAACACTTCTTAATAAAATCATTATATTCATCTTCTTTTAAACAAGCATTCCATGCCATATCTGCTGGATGTGACATTCCTTCTTCATAAAGAATTGCCTCTTTTCCCTCATCTATTAACTTTTCCTTTATTTTTCTTGCAGTTGTAGTTTTACCTGCACCTGGTATACCCTCAACTAATATTAATCTACTATTCATACATTTCCCCTCATAAACCTATACTGATATTTTACCTCTAAACTCTTTTTAACTATTCAACTCTATCCATTCTTCCATAACCTTTTCTAACTCTTCACTTAATTCTTCTTTTTTAGAAAATAGTTCATTAAGTTCTTCATAATTTAACTCTAAATTGCTCATAGTTAACTCAATCCCTTCAAGTTCCTTTTCAAGCTTTTGAATCTTTATTTCAAGTTTCTTTATTTCATTTTCTCTCTTTTTTACTTCATCTATTTCTTTTTTCTTCTTTTCCTTTTTTATAACTTTTTCTTTCTGTAAATCATTAATTTCCTTTTCTAGTTTTACCCTATCCTGTATTTCTTTATAGTAATCATAATTTCCAAGATAACTTTTAAATTTATTATCTTCAATTGCAATTATTCTTTCACCAATCTTATTAATGAAATACCTATCATGTGATATAAAGAAAATAGTTCCTTTAAATTCTTCTAAAGCTTCTTCTAAAGTTTCTATAGAATCTATATCAAGATGATTAGTTGGTTCATCTAATATCAATAAGTTAATATCCTCATATAAAAGCATTGAAAGTTTCAATCTTATTCTTTCTCCTCCTGATAAGGCTTTAACTTTTTTAAACACACTATTACCAAAGAACATAAACTTAGATAAATATTCCCTTGCTTGCCCTTCTAATATTGAAATATCATCTCTAAAAGCCTGAATCACAGTATACTCTTCATTATCAAAAGTAATAACTTGTGGTAAATAACCCACCTTTACATTAGCACCTAATTCTACTGTTCCTTTGTCTGGAGCTTCTTCTCCTAATAGCATCTTTAAAAATGTTGTCTTTCCACTTCCATTAGGACCAACTAAAGCAACTCTTTCTTTAAAATTAATTAATAAATCAGCTTCATTAAAAATTACCTTATCAATATAACTTTTACATAAGCTCTTAGCTTTTATAGTTTCTTCTCCTGATCTTTCACTATTTTTGAAGTTTAGCTTCATAGTTTTATTTTCAATCTTTGGCTTTTGTGCATCCTCATTACTTTTCATTCTTTCAAGCCTTTTTTCCATACTAGCAGCTCTTTTAAAGAATTTACTATTATCAGCTCGTATTGCCCAATCTCTAAGGTCCTTTATAGTACTTTCCATGCTTTTAATTTCTTTTTGTTGTTCTTTATAGTTATGCATTTGTTCAAGTAACTTTTCTTCTTTTTGCTTAACATAACTTGAGTAATTACCTTTATAAGTTTTACTTTCCATATCTTCAATTTCTATAATTTTACTAACTACATTATCTAGGAAATATCTATCATGAGATACTATGATTACAATACCATCATAATTATTAAGATATCTTTCAAGCCATTCAATAGAATCCATATCTAAATGATTTGTAGGCTCATCTAATAATAAAATATCTGGATTATCCATTAATAATTTTCCTAATATAACTGTAGTTTTTTCACCACCACTTAATAAATTAAATTCTTTATCTAAAAAGTTTTGTGTAAATTTTAATCCTGTACATATCTTTGCTAATTTTTCTTCAGTATTATAACCACCTTTAACTTCATAGCTTTGAACTAATCTACTATATTGTTTTAAACTTCTCTCAAGTTCTTCTCCTTTCAACACTTTCATCTCATCTTCTAACTTATGCATTTTTTCTTCTATTTCATAAACTTCACTAAAAGCCATCTTCAAAACATCAATAACCTTTATTCCATTTTCATATTGTGGAATTTGCTCTAAATATGCACATGTAGCTCCACTTGGCTTATTAATAAATCCTTCATCATACCCAGGACTAGTAGCCCCTGGATATCCAACACAATAATCCATTGGCAATATTCCTGCAATAAGTTTTAAAACCGTAGTTTTACCACTTCCATTGACACCAACGATACCAACCTTTTCTCCTGAATATACTTGAAAATTAATATTCTTAAGAACAAGTGTTGCTTCCATATATTTTTTTACATTAACTAACGATAATTCAAACATAAATACGCCTTCTTTCTTTTTCTACTAAAACTCTAAATAGAAAGGCACAAAGCTATAAACTTAACTCTTAGCTTCATATATACTTTTAACTCAAACTTAATCTAAGAATTTGTTAGCTAAAAACTACTCCTTGTTATCAATCACCCAATATTCTAGGTTATTACAACGGTCAGTCTTAAGATAAAAACAAAAAAACTGTAAAAAGATATACTCTCCCTACAGTCTGAAATCACATTATTAACCTATAATCTCCAAATATTCATAGTCAAACAATTAATTATACTCCACAAAGATACTATAAATAACGTAAACTTTTTGTTATGTTATTTTATAATAATATGTGTTTATATAATTAATATATTATTTATTTAAACTTATATCTAAAAACTATAATGCCTATTTCAGTAAAGTAAGTTACCTTCTAAATGCCTTATTCTATAAAGAGCACAACAATAAAACCTATATAATTAGGTCAATTTTTACTCATTATAAAATCAATATAAAATTAAAATTTAATTTATATTAGCAATTAGCTGGTCTCATAACTTACATTCCCCTTTCAGCATCTTTTCCTTTATTATACCATAATATGTATTTAAATCAAATATAAAACATCTATAACTAGATAATCATTTTGCAGTTCGTTTCCGTACTTACTTGGCTACAAGGAATGAAGATATAAAAAAAAATTAATTCAAGATAGTGAAAATCTATAATTAATAATTTCTATTAATTTAATATCCAATCAATATTCAAAACATGCTATAATGTACAAATCAAATACTATAAAAATTATTAAAAAGGTGTGTTTTATGAATAAATTATTTATATTAGTTGGTCCATCAGCAGCAGGAAAGACTCTAATTTCCAACTTTTTAGTACATAAAGATGTTAATTTTTTGCAAAATCTAATTAATGTAGTTAATGATTTAGATAAATCATCAATGTTAGAAAATTTAAATATAGCAATTAACACCTTGGAAAAGTCTCCTTTTAATAAAATCATTACATCTACTTCAAGACCTCCAAGAGAAAAAGAAATACATGGTGTTGACTATTATTTTTATAATAAAGATGAATTTGAAAAAAAAATTAGTAATGATGACTTTTTAGAATATGTTGAAAACTTCGGAAACTACTATGGAACTTGCTTAGAATCTATAAATAATTCATTGAATATAGGAAATTCAATTATTGTTTTAGATGATAAAGGTGCTATAAAAATGAAAGAACTTTTAAAATCCCAAGCAATTACTATTTACCTAGATATCCCTGTGGATGTTATGGAAAAGAGAATGAATTTTAGAAATGATGATCCTGCATCAATGCTAACAAGAACTACTAACTTACATATCATGTCTTACAAAAACAAAGCAGATTTTATTATTAATGTTAATAAAAGAATTGATTTTGTTTTATTAGATATAATTGAAATTATAAAAAATACTATTGCCAGATAAATTTATGTCTGGCAATAGTATTTTTACTTATACTCTATTTTAATTTAAACTCTATTTTTCATCCTTATAAATTTGTTCATTACATAGCGGTAAGTCATGCTTTGCTCTAATTTTATTTTCAATTTCAAGAGCTATTTCAGGGTTTTCTTTTAAATATATTTTTGCATTTTCTCTTCCCTGACCTAATCTTATGTCATTATAAGCAAACCATGCACCACTCTTTTGAACTATCTCTTCATTCACACCAATATCTACTAAATTACCTTCCTTAGATATCCCTTCATTATACATAATATCAAATTCAGCCTGTTTAAAGGGTGATGCAACTTTATTTTTTATAACTTTTACCCTAGCCCTATTTCCTAAAAAAGTATCTCCATTCTTTATTGTATCAATCTTTCTTATATCTAACCTTACAGATGCATAAAACTTAAGTGCTCTTCCACCTGCTGTTGTCTCTGGATTACCAAACATAATACCTATCTTTTCTCTCAATTGATTTATAAATATCACAATACAATTTGATTTATTAATAGCCGCTGTTAATTTTCTCAATGCTTGAGACATTAATCTAGCTTGCAATCCTATATGTGAATCTCCCATTTCTCCTTCTATCTCAGCTCTTGGTACTAATGCTGCTACAGAATCAACTACTAATACGTCTATAGCATTAGATCTTACAAGAGCTTCTACTATTTCTAAAGCTTGTTCTCCAGTATCTGGTTGACTGACTATTAATTCATCTGTATTAACTCCTAATTTTTTAGCATATGTTGGATCTAATGCATGCTCTGCATCAACAAAAGCTGCTGCTCCTCCTAATTTTTGTGCTTCAGCTATTATACTTAATGATATAGTTGTCTTACCTGACGATTCTGGTCCATATATTTCTATTATTCTTCCCTTTGGAACTCCCCCTATTCCTAATGCTATATCTAAAGCTAATGAACCTGTAGGTATAGACTCTATATCTAGTGTTTTATTTGAACCCAATTTAACTATAGAACCTTTTCCGTATTGTTTTTCAATTTGATTCATAACTGTTTCTATCGCTGCCATTTTCTTCTTATCAATATCCATTTTTTCTCCCCATTCTCTTTTATCCACTTTTTATTAATACTACTTTTACCTTTTATAAAATAAAAAATGCATTGTATCGACGGCAAGTGGTATAACCATCGGTACAACGCATTTACTATTTTAAGTATAACATAATTTTATTTTCTAATGTAATACTACAAGTTAAAAAACTTTTAAATTATATGCTTAAACTTCTTCTTATAAACTATTTAAATTTTCAATATTTTTTATTTTTAGTGTAAATATAAAATAAACTATAATAATTTATACAATATTGTTTAATACATGAATAATATTGATTTTCTAATTTATTTTACATGATTCTCGGCCTTTATTTCCCAATGAATTACAAAAGCTAATATTGCTCTTAATAGTATTATAGCTGCTAAAATATACATTTCATCTAAGGATCTTACTATTACTGTTTTTAATATTTCTGCACCCATTTTAAATTCTAAAGCTAAAGTTAGTGCTTCCGCAAATTGAATTTTTATTGGATAGTTTGTCCCCTTTATTAAATTACAAAAATACTTCCAAAACGCTTTAATAGCACCTATAAAAATTATAATTACCCCCATAGCTTCAAGTAAATGAATAATTTCAGGGATTACTATTTCTAAAAAGTTACTTAACATAATTATTCCTCCTATGTTTTCATTTGCAGGAATAATTATACATGATACACTTCTTATCTTCAATTTAATAGATATATGAATAATACTTATTTTTAATATAACTTTATTTCTTATTTATAATTTCTTCATAAATTATACCTTCTCTAAGTCCTAATGCACTTATTATAAATTTCTCTGAATTAAAATATCTAAGTATTACTAAAATAGCCCCAAGCGGTGCTGCAAATATTTCTGCTCTCTTCTTAGATAAACCCTTAAAATTATTTCTTTCATTTATAGATAACTTTAAAAAATCACTATATATTTTAGATACTTCTTCTCTTGTCATACTATAATCGTGAAGTGATTCCTTAGGATAATTTTTATCCCCCTTAGCTACCCTCCCTATATGCTTAGCAATACCACCAATTCCAATTACATTCAATTTATTATTTTTTGTTAACCAAGATATTTCATCAAGCTTATTATTAATAAATTTTTCTAGTTCAATATTTTCATCATCAGATTCAATATTATTAAACATCTTAGTAAGCGGAATACATCCTAATGGTAAACTTATGGTTTCTTTAAATTCTCCTTTTTCCATAAGAGTAATCTCCATACTTGAACCACCTAAATCCAATAAAACAGCATCTTTTTCCTTCATTGAATTTTTAACTGCCAAATATCCATATCTAGCTTCTTCTTTTCCTGATAATATATTTACATTTAACCCCAATTCTGATTCAATTCTATTACATATATAACTTCTATTAACAGCTTTTCTAACTGCTTCTGTTGCAACAACATAAATTTCTACAACTTCATACCTTTGACATATGTCTTTAAATCTTTTTAATACATTAATGGCTATCTCTATTCCATCATCAATTAAATAATTATTTTTTGTTAAATAGCTACCTAATCTAATAGTCTCTTTTGCTTCATCAATTACTTCAAAATTTGAATGTTCATTTATATGATAAATTATTAGTCTCACAGAATTAGATCCAATATCTATTATTGCCCCTCTATTCATTTTACTTACCTCTCAATTAACTATTAAATAATTTTTTATACTATATTATTTCTTATATTTTACAATATAGAACACTTTAAATAAAACAAAATGTCCTCAATTATTAATTAAAGACATTTATATTTTGTTTATTATTTTAATTAGCCTCTATTATACCTTTAACATAATTATTTATTTTCTAAAAAACAATAAATTATTTTATAAAAATTGTAAGATATTGATTATATTTATTGATTTATGTTAATAATAAATATATAATATTAACTAATAATTATTATCTTCAAGGAGGCTATATTATGGATATTAAAGAAACTATTTTAAATGTTATGAGAGAAGCTGGAAAACCTGTTAGTGCTGGAGAAGTTGAAAAACTATCAGGACTTGATCGTAAAGATATAGATAAAGCATTTAAGGAATTAAAAAAAGAAGAAGCTATCGTTTCACCAGTTCGTTGCAAATGGGAACCTGCAGCTAAATAAAAGTATTCTAAAAAACCCCTCTGTTCTAAAAACAGGGGGATTACAATTATCTTTTATAAAAATATTATTAATATCTTTTATCATCACATTTTCACCATATATTTAAATAAATTTAAATATATTTTCAATAAGATTAATAACTTATCTCTCTATTTCTTTTACTTTACAATATATTGAAATATCTTTAACTTACAAAACACTATTTATGTATAATTTCTCCTTATTATGTTCATAACTTATTATCTTTCCTTCATAAATTTTATTAATAATTAAAACATCTTTGATTTCATTTACATAAATAAGTAAATACTCTCCATTATAACAATACAAATATAATCCTTCATTTCGTATAACATAAAAAATTGGAAATACTTCTATTTTTCTATCATTAATATAAACTTCTATATAAAATTTATTATCCAAAGCATTATCAATCATTTTACATACTTCATTTTTTATATCAAATTCATCTTTATAATCTAATATATATCGTTTCTTATATTTACTTAAAATTTGAGAATATCTATCATTATCTATTATTCTAAACCTATCACTCAAATAGGATTTTCTTAAATTTTTACTAATACTTTCAGCAATATACATTGCAAATATTAAATTTTCATAATCCTCATATCTTAGCATTAGTCTTGATATATTATAACTCCTATCTATTTCTACGCCTCCATTTTTACCTCTATGAATTATTAATGGAATTCCTACTACTGATAATTTATCTAAATCTCTTTGTATAGTCTTAATAGATACATTAAAATATTCCGCTAATTCATTCATTGTAATTTTAAAGCCTTTTCTTAATAAATAAAATATAATATCTAATAATCTCATTAATACTGCCTCACATACTTTATTAAGTTTTTTTATTATATATTAGCCTATAAATAAGACTCATATAGTCCATATTATAAGATTTTATAAAAACATATGTATATAACAACCAAAAATAGTTTCTTTTTATAACTAATTACTATTTATAATTGTTAACTATTTCTACTCAATCTGTGGATTATTATATATCCATATTACATAACTTACTTTTAAATAAAAAATTCTAAATATAATTTAACTTACTTTTTTATAGTATTCAATAGTAATTATATAAATACTAATTCATCAGAATATAAAATAAAAGCTCAAAAATATTATACTCTTGAGCTTGCTTAATTTTAACTTTTACAAATAAATGGTATTTTATTCATTTGAACAATATAAAAAGTTGGTGGCACATCCGTATCTGTTCCCTTAATCCATATTAAATCATTATCTATACAAATAACTTTTCCTCTTGCTGGGTTATTTGAACGATCTATTGCATCAAGAGCAATATCAAAATTCTCTATATCATTATTTTGAGTTAAGAATTCTGCTATTTCGCTATTGCAATTAACGTCACTTTCACTTGGCAATCTACTCCAATCATATATCTTAGATAATTGATCCATGAATTCATCTAATTTCTCTTCTTTTACTACTAATGCAATGCCAATAATATCTGTTACTGGAATAAATATTTCTCTCATTAGGTTATCAAACCTACTTGGATAATCTACTGGAGTAATAATATTAGCAGTGCAACTTACTAGATTATTATTAACTACTAACTTTGGCATTTCATCTACAGCATCTATTCTATTAAATTCAGTATAAAATCTTAATCCATAGTGTGCTGCACTTGTATCAATTGTTAAATCTAATAAATCTGAATTCAAAATAAACTTTAAAGCTTTAGTAACACTTGATTTGCTCATAATATCTCCCCCCTTATTTTTTTATAATATATATTATGTTGCAACCTTGTTTACTGTTACATTCACACAAAAATTATATACAAATAAAAAACTATATCATTCTCTATTATTAAATCCATATTCTCTATCTAAACCTTTATCATTAATTAATATACTTTAAATAGTAAAAACTCTATAGATATAAAACCTATAGAGTTCTTACTTTACTATAATATTTTATTTTGAATTTTTAACTATGCTCTTATAACCTGCATATGTTACATAGAAATATCCTCCATATACTATAACAAGTATACCTAAAGTTAGTAATGCTGTTGGGCCTATATTAGGCTTTCCATATAAAGCTATAAACTTATTTACTACTGATATCCCAACAATTGAACTTACTATTGCAAGTATTAATGGCATTGCAAAATAAATTGCAGTTTGAGTAAATATAGTTTTATTTATCATCTTTTCTGTTGCACCAATTTTCTTTAACGCCTTATATCTATCACTACTATCACTAGCTTCTGATAATTGTTGAAGAGCAAGAACTGCTGCACTAGAAATTAAAAATACAACTCCTAAATATAATCCTATATAAAGTATCATTGTAGTAAGTCCTTTGCTAGCCTCATAAACTTGGCTTTTTGTAGCCCTTATCATTGGTAAATCATAAATTTCATCATATCTTCTAAAAGAATCAAATAGACTATTCATATCCTCTTCTTCAGCAGGATCATTAGGATTCTTATAATTCATATTCATATATGCTGCATTTAAAGTCATATCCTTAAAATCATCTGGTACTATAATCGTAAGTACATTATCTGCTAACTCAGAATTATATACAGCTTCATTTAAATATTCTTTATTAGCTACCTTATACTCTTTTCCAGCTATACTAACCTGTGGACTATTTTTAATAAAGTTTTTTACTGAATCCTTAGCTTCTGTAAAATTAGATGTAACTAATATTTCATTATCATTTATACTTAATGGTTCTTCACCATATAAACTTCTTATTTTATTATAATCTGAAATTTTAATAGCATCTATATATTCCCATCTGTGTTTTCCATTATCTAAGCTTTTTTTAAATTCTCCTACTGCATAATCTTTTAATATCATATTAGCATCTATACCATCTATTATATAACCATTGATAAATATAGGCTCTTTTCCATTAAAATCATAATTTATAGCTTTAAATACATCTTCCATACTTTTATACTTATTTTCTTCATCTGTAAATAACTTTACTGAAGCATCAAATGGAACAACTATACCTTTTTCTAAAGCACTTTTAAAGCTTAAACCAGTTGATAAAAGTACTATAGTTATAAATAACATAAGTGAAATTACTGTCATTGATACAAAGTTTGTATTTACTTTACTACTAATTTGTCTCGTAACAAAAATATTTAATTTTTTTAGATATATATTTTTACTTCTTTGAATTACCCCTAATAAGAACCCTGCGATTCCATAGAAAAATCCTGCCGTTCCAATTATTCCAAATACTATAGAAAGCTTAAATCCTAACTTGTCTGGATTTAGCCCACTTTTAGTTACTAAATAATAAGCTGTTCCTAAAATTATAATACCTGAAATAAATATAATTGATGAAATTATTGGATTCTTTATTTTAATATCTTCACTTTTTCTTGCTGCAGTTAACATATCAATCAATTTATATTTAGCTATAATCCTTGTATTAAATATCATTAAAACACCAAATATTAAAGCAAAGTATAATACTGTTTTTAAAATAGCACTACTTGATATTATAAATTTAAATTCTGTCATTCCAACGTCAAATAACTTAGCTGTAAATAATGATAAACCTTGTGATACAACTAATCCTAATAACAAACCTGCTATAAGTGATAAGACTCCAACTATTAAAGTTTCACTTAATAATATCTTTGATATTTTTCTTTTACTCATTCCAAGAGTCATATAAATTCCAAGTTCTTTTTTTCTTTTTTTAATTAAAAAATTATTTGCATATAGTATCAATCCACCTAAAATAAATGATACAAATACAGAAACATATGATATTAATGTTGTTACAAGTGACATATATTCTGCCTGATTTTTATTCATATCTAATAGTGCTTTTTGAGATTCTATTGAATTAAAACTATAAAATATACAAACTGCAAAAGCTATAGTTAAAAAGTATATTGTATAATCTTTAAAGCTCTTTTTTACGTTATTTATTGCTATTTTAGAATACATTTTCTACATCCCCTCCAAGCAATGTTACTACTTCAATTATTCTATTAAAAAATTCTCTTCTTGTATCATTACCTCTTACTAATTCATTAAAAACTTTACCATCCTTAATAAATAAAATTCTATGAGCATAACTTGCAGTAAAAGCATCATGAGTAACCATTAAAATTGTTGCTTGTAAATCTTTATTTAATTTTTCAAAAGAATCTAAAAGTAATCTTGAAGATTTTGAATCTAATGCACCTGTAGGTTCATCAGCTAAAATTAATGATGGACTTGTTACAATAGCTCTTGCAGAAGCAACCCTTTGCTTTTGCCCTCCAGACATTTGATATGGATATTTATTTAAAACTTCTATAATGCCTAAGTTCTCTGCAACCTTTTTTATTTTATTATCTACCTCACTAGTTTTAACTCCTTGTATTGTTAATGCTAATGCTATATTTTCATAAGCTGTTAATGTATCTAAAAGATTAAAATCTTGGAATATAAATCCCAGTTCATCTTTTCTAAAGTTTTCTAATTGTTTTGATTTCATTTTAGTAATATCTTTATCATTTATTATAATATTACCTGTAGTTACGGTATCTATTGTAGAAATACAATTAAGCAATGTTGTTTTACCACTTCCTGATGGCCCCATTATTCCAACAAATTCACCTTTATCCACTCTAAAACTGATATTATCAATGGCTTTTGTTATATTATCTTTATTTCCATAATATTTTTCTATTTTTTCAACTTTTAATATATTTTTCATCTAATCTTCCCTCCAATTATTTTATATCTCTTAATTTAACAAACTATCTTCTTACTTTAAGTATTTGTAATCATCGCTGTCTTCATTATTTATTTTATATTAATGTTAGCAAAGTACATATTGAATTACATTTCAGTAATCTTACAAAATCGTAACTTTAATAATATTAAAACTTTTAATTTATTTAAGTTACATTAATATATTTTCAATAAAAAACTCACTTCTCCTACTATAGTTCTACTGCTCTTATGAAATTATCAAAAGGTTTGTCTTTATTACAATAAAAAAATAAAAAAGTTAAACTCTTTTCATTCCTATACCTTTATAGAAATATTTAAAGTTCAACTTTTTTATTTTACTACTTCCATAGTTATTACATAATAATTTAAAAATCAGTAAACTTTCCTTGCGGAAAAACTATATTTACTTTAGTTCCTATATTTTCTTTTGAATTTAAACTTATTCCAATACCTAATTTATCACAAAGCTTTTTACATAAATAAAGTCCTATTCCTGTAGATTTTCCAAATTTCCGTCCATTTTCTCCAGTAAACCCTTTTTCAAATACCCTATCTATATCTTTTTCATTTATTCCAACACCATTGTCTTCTATAGTTAAAATAATATTATTTTCATTTACTTTTGAATATATCGAAACTTTTCCTTCATTAGGTATAGAAAACTTCACTGCATTTATTATAATTTGATTTATAATAAATTCTACCCATTTTTCATCACTAAAAATATTACCTTCTATACCTCTAATATCTAATTTTATATTCTTATTTATGAAATCCCTGCTATTGCTTTTAACAGATTTCATAACTACACTTCTTAATGAAAATTCTTTAATAATATAATCTTTACTTACATCACTACTCCTAGCATAATATAAAACTTGTTCAATAAATCCTTCTACTCTTTTCATTTCATAATTAATTCTTTCGCTTAAATTACTATTATCATTTTCTAAAATAAGCTTAGCTGATGCAATTGGAGTTTTTATTTCATGTACCCATGTTTCAATATATTCCCTGTATTCAATTTGTTCATCTTTATAATGCTTAACTTTTTCGTGCATAGATTTATTACATTGTTTTAAAACATCATTTATAATTCTTGCTTCTTGAAATCTAGGCTCTTCAATAACTTCTGGCAATAAATATTTTCTATCCAAATTTTCTACTGTATTAATTAAATTATTTAAATATCTTCTATATTTAATAAATTCCAAAAACATATATATTAGAATCGGGCCAAACCATATTAAAAATAATATTAATATTATATTTATTGATACTTTTACTATTTTCATTAATATTGCTACTAATAAAAACATTATCAAATTAATTATTAAAAAAATCATTCTTTCCTTTATAAATTCAATTATGCTCATATTTTACTTCCTTTTATCTTATGGAATAATATATCCTAACCCTCTTCTTGTTTCTATTACATTTTTAATTCCTATTTCATCAAGCTTTTTTCTTATTCTTGTAACATTTACAGATAAAGTATTATCATCTATAAACATTTCACAATCCCAAAGATAATTCATTAAGTTTTCTCTAGATACTATTTTTCCTTTATTTTTTATTAAATAAGAAAGAATCTTTAATTCATTTTTTGTTATTTCAATAGTTTTATCATTATAACTTATTGTTCCATTTGATAAATTTACTTTCATGTCTTTATATTCTAATATATCTACTTGAGTCGAATTTCTATTTACTCTCTTTAAAATTGATTCAATTCTTGCTAATAAAATTTGTGTATTATATGGTTTGGTTACAAAATCATCAGCACCTAAATTCATACTCATTAATTCATCAATATCACTATCCCTACTAGTTACAACTATTATTGGAATTTCTGAAAACTTTCTAACTTCTCTACATATGTAATATCCGTCAAATATAGGTAAATTTATATCTAACAATATTAGGTCAGCCTTACTTTCTTTTATATTTTCTATTACATTTTCAAAGTTATCTGGTGCTTCTATTTGATATCCATATCTAGATAAAAAAATACTTAACTCATCTCTAATTGTTTTTTCATCTTCCACAATAAAAATTTTACTCATTTTATACTCCTCATATAATTATAAAATAAAAAGCTTTGTTAATATTTATATATATTAATCAAAGCTTAATTAACATTATAATATATTTCATTTACCAATATGTATATTAAACATAATTTTTATCTTCGAACTAATTTAAATTTTTCTTCATCATAACCAGCAAACATTACTAATCCAACTACTTTTATAACTTCAATTATTTTTTTCATCAATAATCAGCTCCTTGTTTTATCTTACGATGTACTTTTATTATATTAATTAATTCTTTATTTTCATATTTATGTTTATTACATTTATCTTTCATTATTGTAACTTTTAATTAGAGTCCAAAATAATTGTAACTTTTAATTAGAGTCCAAAATACTTTGCTATTTATAATATCTCATACTTAAATTAATACTATAGTCATTATCTTTTATCCTATAAATTATTTTCCCAAAACTACTAAATTTATTCATTACTTATATTTAAAAACTTATCTTATTTAATCTTTGAATATTAGATAAAAAATAGTAAAAAATATATTTAGTCTTATTATTTAAAGGAGAAAGCTATGAAACTAACTAATGATATTAATATTAATGTAAAGAAATTACGGGAAGAATTAAATTTAGGTAAAAGCTTTGATGTAATTGAAAGAATAATAGAAGTCCATAATCATAAGTATTACTTTTATTTTCTTGATGGCTTTGTAAAAGATACAAATATGGAATATGTTCGTAGAGATATTTATAATTTAGATGAAAAAGATTTTAATAGCATAAAAAACGCTAAAGATTTAGTTGAAAAAGCCCTATGCTCAATTGAAGCTTCTACCGAAAGTGATATTGGTAATATAATTACTGCTATACTTTGTGGTCAAACAGCTATGTTATGCGAAAACTTTGATGAAGCAGTACTATTAGATTATAGAACTTATCCTGCAAGAGGTGTTGAAGAACCTGAAAAAGAAAAGGTTCTTAGGGGTGCCCACGATGGCTTTGTTGAAACAATAGTTTTTAATACAGCTTTAATCAGAAGAAGAATTCGCGATCCTCACCTTACTTTTGAAATGCATAATATAGGTAGTATTTCAAAAACCGATATTGCTATTGGATTTTTAGCAGGAACAGTTAAAGAAGATACCCTTAGTAAAATTAGAGATATGATTGATAATTTAAAAGTTAAATCATTAACTTTAGGAGATCAAAGTTTAATAGAATTACTTAATTCATCAAGTTGGCTTAATCCATTTCCTAAGGTGAAATTTACTGAAAGACCTGATGTTGCAGCTGCACAGATAATTGAAGGTAGTGTTATTATATTGATAGATAATATGCCATCTGCTTTAATATTTCCATCTAATGTTTTTGACTTTATTCAATCTATAGATGATTATTATATGCCAGTGCTTACAGGTAACTATCAAAAACTAATTAGAGCATTAGTACTTTTAGTAAATGTATTTTTAACACCGGTATATGTTTTACTTACAGATAATCCAACTTGGCTTGCTGGTCCACTTAGTTTTTTATTGCCTAAAGATTCATATACAATACCATTATTCTTACAATTTATTATTGGTGAATTTGCTGTAGATGGTTTAAAATTAGCTTCATTAAATACACCAAATGTTTTAGGAACATCTTTATCAATTATTGGTGGTTTAATATTAGGTGATTATGCTGTTCAATCTGGATGGTTTATTCCTCAAAGTATCTTATATATGGCAATTGTTTCTCTTTCAAGCTTTGTTCAACCTAGTGTAGAGTTAACATTTGCATTAAAGTTTATTAGATTAATCCTACTTGTATTTACTGGCCTCTTTGGTACTTGGGGCTTTATTGCGGGAATAATTATAAGTATAGCAATCGTAGCTTCAACTAAAACACTTACTGGTGAAAGTTATCTTTATCCATTAATACCTTTCAATTGGAGCGCTTTAAAGCACTTATTATTTAGAACTAAGAAAA
Source organism: Clostridium sp. K04 (assembly GCF_019734375.1). Classification (NCBI taxonomy): domain Bacteria; kingdom Bacillati; phylum Bacillota; class Clostridia; order Eubacteriales; family Clostridiaceae; genus Clostridium; species Clostridium sp. K04. Next base: position 33,425 of record NZ_JAASHD010000027.1, on the reverse strand, counting down.
CAGCAAGTAAAAAATAGTAAATTATAAAGATTAGTTTTTTATATATTAAATATAATACTTAAATTAATTTGATATAATAAAACTAAAATTTAATATATTAAAAGACTCGGAGGTTTTTAAATGTTTGATGAAAATACATATAAAGAAGATATTCAAGTATTTAAAGAAATAAATTCTACACAAGCAGATAAATTATTGTCTGAAGAAAACTTAGCTGTTGTTTATATAGGAAGAGAAACTTGTCCTTATTGTCGTAAATTTGCTAAAAAATTAAGTGGATTATCAGATGAAATTAATACAACTATATATTATGTAAATAGTGAGTCTTTCTCTGATAATAATCTTAAGGCATTTAGAGAAAAATATAATATTGTAACTGTTCCTGGATTTATTGTTAATAAAAGTGGCAAAATAGAAGTTAAATGTGATTCTTCTACTCCAGAAGATGAAATTTTAAAAATGATAAATTAATATTTTAAGTATAATAATAAAAGCAAGCTGTATTTACTTTTGAAAATACTACTTGCTTTTATTTTTTCTTAATTTATCCTTTTAACTAAGCACCCATTCCAATAATCATACCTATAACATATGGTATAAGCCATACTGCCCATACAAATATACTAAACTTATGAAATTTAGCTTTTTGCTCTTCATTATTTTTATATAATACCCAAGTTACCCATCCTACATGAAATAACATTAAAACTATAGCTAAAGTTCCTGTTATACCATGAATCATTTACTTGAACTTGAAATAGAATCAACTTCTTGACATATTTAAAGTTCCTGTAGTATCAAATAACTATTTCTACTTTTATAACTTTAATAGCACTAATTAGCATTCATTTTGAACAACTTTTTCTTGTACTTCATGCATCTTTTTCATTACAAATCTAGCAATAGGTTGTGCTATAAAAATCTCTACAGCAAATGCAATTGCAAAATTTCTTGGCCATTTATAAAAGAAGTTATAAATCGGCTCCATAGTAATTTTCCCAACACCAATCCATGTTCCAATTATCGTTAGTAATATTGACATTAAGAATACTGTACATAATGTGTTTACTATAATATGTGCATTAAAACTATCTTCTTTTTTTATTATTTTTCCAGTTAACCAGTCCGCTGGCTTATGTGTAAGTAAAACAACTATAATAACACTAATCCATATGAATGGTACAACTCTCATAGCTTCTCCCCATACAGTAATATTAAATCCAATTTCAAAGCAAGTTATTAGTGGTGCAATTATACATACAGATATAACTGAAATAATTGCTATAAAAATTGTCATCTCCTTTTTATTTCTTGGTAACTTCATATAAAATTCCATATTATTTTTCTCCCTTAAATTTATTTTATATCAAAAAAATAAGCGTGGAACCAATTAGTTGATTCCACGCTGAACAATTATACGCGCATAAATTTCTTTTATCATTATATCTAAAATTTATTTTTATTTCAAGAAATATTTTATTATTTAGTCAAATTTAAAATCTAAACAACCTACTTACAGTATTAATTAGTAATTATTTTAATAAATTTCTTTTTGCCTATTTGAACTATAATTTCTGAAGCTAATTTAAGTTCTTCAATATTACTTATTTTCTCCTCATTTATTTTAACTCCACCTTGAGTTACTAATCTTCTAAATTCATTTTTACTCTTAGCTAATCCATTACTTACAATTATTTCAGATAAATTAAAATCATCATTCTTAACTTTAATTACTTTTATATCATCTGGAATTTGTCTCTTTTGAAATACGGTTCTAAATCTTTCTTCTGCATCTCTAACTGCATCTTTACCATGGTATAATTCAACAATTGCTCTAGCTAATTGTATTTTTATATCCCTTGGATTTATACTATCTTCTTCTAAACTCTTCTTTATCTCTGCTACTTTATCCGGATGAATGTCTGTAACTAACTCAAAGTATTTAACAATTAAATTATCTGGAACAGTCATAGTTTTTTCAAACATTACTGTTGCTTCTTCATCAATTCCAATGTAATTACCCAAACTCTTACTCATCTTATTTATACCATCCAAACCTTCAAGTAGTGGCATCATTATTGTACATTGTGGTTCTTGACCAAATTCCTTTTGTAACATTCTACCCATAAGTAAATTAAACCTTTGATCTGTACCACCAAGTTCAATATCAGCTTTTAATTCTACTGAATCAAAACCTTGCATTAAAGGGTAAAAGAATTCATGAATACTTATAGGCATTTGATTTTCATATCTCTTTTTAAAATCTTCCCTTTCAAGCATTCTGGCAACTGTCATCTTAGATCCTAATCTAATTACATCCTCAAAATTCATCTTAGATAACCACTCACTGTTAAATCTAACTTCAGTTTTATTCTTATCTAAAACCTTAAAAATCTGTATTTCATATGTTTTAGCATTTTCTAAAACTTGTTCCGTTGTTAGTGCTTTTCTAGCTTGTGATTTTCCTGTTGGATCACCTATCTTTCCTGTAAAATCACCAATTACTATTACTATTTTGTGTCCTAAATCTTGAAGTTGTTTAAGCTTTCTTAAAACTACTGTATGTCCTAAATGAATATCAGGAGCACTTGGATCTAATCCTAACTTTACTGTTAAACTTTTTCCTTGCTATAATTTTTCTCTTAATTCTTCTAAACCTATTATTTCATCTACACCTTTTAATATTATCTTGATTTGTTCATTTACATCTATCATTTTACTTTCCTCCAATAATTACTTTTTTCTTAAACTGACGTGCACTTTACTTTAAGAAACTATATATAAATTGCGCAATTATTTTTAAATACAAAAAAGCTCTCATCCTATATGAATAGGACGAGAGCATTACTCACGTGTTACCACCTAAATTTATCATTATCTCACAATAACAACCTCTTCAAGTACGCCAAAAAAATTTTGGTTATACTCTAGCACTATAACGTGTGCATTACGACATCTGCCTACTGGTTGTTATCTTTCGGAGTGCTGCTCAGAGATGTATTCAAATTAACTTGTTATGTTCCTTTCACCAACCGGAACCTCTCTTTATAACTCTATTAATTTTACTCTTTCTCTTCAAAGCTTTATATTATTATAATTCATTATATTCCATTATTATTTTTTGTCAACAAAATATTTATAATATAAATTAATTTAATAAATATCTGATAATTCTAAAACTGTTTTATCACGATTATATTCATATATTTCCTCTAATTCATCTTCTATTTTTATGTTTGGTAACTGAACTTCAAAAGTACTTCCTTTACCTAAAACACTTTCTACAGTTACATTTCCATTATGAATATCTATCATTGATTTTACTATACTTAAACCTACTCCGCTACCTTCATTTAATCTATTTAACGAATTATCTCCTCTTGAAAATCTATCAAATATTTTACCCTTTATTTTTTCATCGATACCAATTCCATTATCACTAACAATAAATCTTATTATATCACTTTCTAAAATTAAATTTATTTTTATATATCCATTATTTTTTGAATATTTAATAGCATTAGACAGTAAATTCAATACTATTTTTTCAATCATATTAGGATCACATTTAATATAATGTTCTTCTACATTAGTATCAAATTCAATATCAATATTTTTAGACATTCCATATGGAATTATGGATAAAGCTATCTCCTCTATAAGTGATACTATTTCATAGTTCCCAAAATTAGGTTTTATCATTCCTACATCTATTTTTGTTAAATCTATTATATTATTTATTAGTCTTAACATCCTCTTACAATTTAAAGCTAAATATGGACTATGTTTTTTATATTTATAAACAAACTCTTCTTTATCACCATCACTAAAACTATCTAAAAGTTGCACACTCGAAGCAAAAATATTTAATGGTGTTTTTAATTCATGTGAAAGAGTAGATATAAACTCGGCTTTTTTTATATCATTTAGTTTATGAGCCTGAATTTCAGATTCTAGTCTAATATTATTAGAAATATTAATATAACTAACCAAAATTTGATTTTCACCTTTATCTGAATGAATAAGTTGAATAAAACAATCAATTATTTCATCTTTTTTAACATCTGTAAGTATCCCTCTCCACATTCCAGTTCTTTTTAATTCCCTTAATATTTCTGGTATTTTCTCTTTTACATCTTCAATTTCAAGTATTAATTCTCTAAATTTCTCATTACTGATATCATTTGAAAATCCTTCTTTAATTTTGTTATTCATATAAGATACATTAAACTTATTATCACAAATAAACATATATGTATGACTATTATAATGCGCTAAATTATAAAATTTTTGCAATTCTTCATTTAGAATTTTTGATTCTTCATACAATAAATATAATTCTATTACTGTTCCAATAATTACACTAATAAAAGATATATAGGTAATTAATATTGATGTTAGCATTATATCAAAATATAAACCAGTATGAGCATATATTGCATATATAGCCTTTATTCCTAATAAAGCTAAGCTAACACTAAAACATCCTACTATTACACTTTTTTCCTTTAATGATATAAAAATCAACCTGATGGCAATAATATAATATGAGATAAATAAAAATACATTATAGTATACAAATACACTATCAGGTATATTTAAAATTGTTCCTCTTAAATACTTTTCAATTATTCCTACTATAAATGAATATATAACAACAAATATTAATGAAAAACCCCTATTCTCTTTTATAAATTTATATAATTTACTTTTTGGAAAAAGAATAGTGTAAAGTATTAGCATTCTTAATATTGATGTAGAAATCATTATATAATCAGAAATATAAAATTCATTACTTATAAAAGTAAAATAATCAAATTGATCTGTAATTATTCCAATAGCTAACCCTATATATACTAATATTAATGTAAATACTGTATTTTTCTTTGTTTTTTTATATAAAATTGAACAACTTATAACTGAAATAATAGCTAAAAAACTATTAATCATCTTTAATAATTCTAATGTAGCTGATAAATATTCTTTATTATTGCCTGTTATAAATATTTTATAAACAAAAAATGTTATCAGAACTAAAGCTAACATAAAAAAAACACTTATTATATCACTTGCCTTTTCAGCTACAGTGTTTTTTTTTATAGATACCTCTCCCATACAACATCTCCCCTTTAACCATTAATACTCAACAAAAGTTTTTCTGTATTAATACCTTTTTTTATATTTTATACCCTTTTTCTTTATTTTTCTATATTTTTTTATTATGATTAAACATTTTATTTAATATTCAAAACTCCTTTTTGCCACATTTTTCACTTTTTCACATTAATTTAGCTATATTACAAATCTATAACTCATTAAAAATAAAAAACCTTAATCAACTTCTTATATTTGATTAAGGTTAAAATAAGTATTTAAAATATAAACTTCTTCTTTATTCTTTAAAAATTGATTACCAATATTAATATTCAACACTATAATATTTTTATTCTATATCATAATTAATTTAATATATCCAATATCTAAAATTGCTTTTCCAAATCCATCCTCTAAAAACTCTAAAACAGCTTCAGAATTATTTGAAATAACTCTAGAAAATACTACAATATATTCCTTAATATCTTCAATTGATATTTCATTTTTATTATTAGTATAATATTTTAAAAATACCGTATATCTCATTAATAAATATTCTAATATTATAAGTTGAAAACTAAGTGCAAGCTCTTGAAAATCTTCACTAGTACACTCACTTAAGATTTTAGATACTATACAATTTTCTATTAACTCATTATATTGTTCAAATGTTTTTTTATAGATTATCCATTTATTAATATAATTCTTATCTTTCTTACTTTCTGAAAATTTATATATTTCTCTTAATGAATTTTCTAATCCTTCAACATCCTTATAATTTTCAGTAATATCTAAAAATAAATAATTTAATTCCTCTATTGCTTCTTCTATATTAAATTCAATTTCACTAAATGCTCTTAGTACGTTACTAATATATTTATCACTTTTATATTCTTTTAATATTTGATTTTTACTTATATCATTACTTAACATATTAATTAATATATCAAAACAAAGTATTAATTTATCATCTAATGACAACTTTTTCTCTTGAATAATATAAATTAATAATTCCCTAACCTTATACATTGTAGATTTTTCCTCAATTATTTTATTATCTGAAGAAATCATTTTAATTTTTCCTTTTAATTTACTTATATTTTCTACAACTTCTGGACATGCGCATGATAATGTAATTTCTTTTCTTCCTTCAAGTACATTTTCAATTCTAGGGAACTTTTTACATGTTAATGATAAACATTCCTCACCATCATTTTTTACTATATTACACAATCCCTTATTATCTAAAAATGGACACTTTTCTTGAGTTTCTTTATTTATAAAATACTCAACTTCATCATCATTAATTATTTCTATTACATTTTGTAATATATAATTTTTTTTATTATTCTTCCACTTAATATAAGTGTTATTATCAATATTTACATCCCATCCTGAACAACATGTAAACTTACATTTATCAGCAGTACATCTAAAATAATCATAATTTTGTATCTTAAAAATTTTCACTTCTTTATTCATATGTCACTAACTCCATTTCGATGTTATTACTTTATTATAAGCTACATGCTTAAGAAATTATATTATACTTAATATAATTATCAATTACTTTCATTTTATAAAATAACTTAAAATAAATTTTTCAGTACATTGTTTTATATTGTTTGAATAATACTTTAACATCTACCACCCTAATTTTTGATCTTTTACTGTAAAATGGCTACTATCATTTTTAAATTCAATATTAAAATTATTATTTTCATCTACATTAATTTTAGTTAAAGTTGCTTGTCCCATAACTTCTGAATTTACCTCATTGTCTTTAAAGTAATACATAATAGCTTTAAGAGTTATTCCATGAGCTACAATTAAAATAGTTTTTCCTATATTTGCTTTTATTATTTTATTCATAGTATTAGCAACCCTAGCCCTAACTTCATTTAAATTTTCACCGTTTGGTGCTGATAATTCAGTATTACCTTTCATAATTAGGCCTATATCCCAATTAGGATTTTCTTTCATAACCTCATCAGTTTTTCTTCCTTCATAATCACCAAAACACATTTCCATAAATCCGTCATCAGTTATAATTTCAACATCTTTATCACCTTTAATAATTTTAGCTGTTTCAAATGCTCTTTCAATTGGGCTAGAATAAATAATATCTATATGTATATTTTTAAGTCTATCTCGTAGCTCTTTAGCTCTTTCTATTCCATCTTCAGTTAATGGTGAGTTTCCTCTTCCCTGTAATCTTTTTTCCAAGTTCCATAAAGTTTGACCATGTCTTGTTAAATAAATTGTTGTATTCATAAACTAATCCCCTCATAATATATTACCTTTTATAATTATATATTTCATTACTTATATAGATAGTTCATCTATTGCTACTCACTTACTATTTCAGCTTCAACATATGGAATTTCATCTACACCATATTCTTTTCTAATTACTTCAGTATCAATATCAATTCCACCAAAAACTATTTCTATTTCTTTGTTAATTATTGATACCTCAGTTACTTGCATCTTATTTAAATCAATTAGTCCTTGTTCTTTATAATATCTATTAATAAGTTTATCCACTTCTAATTTAAAATCATTTCCCTCAAAGCTTATACCTTCTAAATCAGTAAAAACATTTATTACATAATTAAAAACTTTTTTTGATATAGAATTCACTATATTCATTTTTAAAATTTTAAAACTGTTTATATTTAAATAAACACTATTAAATTTAACCTTTGAAATGTTTAATTCTGTTTCAATATTTATATTCATTCCTAAAAATTGAACTATTCCAATTAATCTTATTTCATCATTAATAAATATATCAGTTATATTAATTTTATTTTGTAACTTTAAAAAGTTCTTTATATCGGTCTTTGTTACTCCTACTATCATCTTTTTTAATTTCATGTGATTTTCCTCCCTAGTATTTCATACTAATTTTCCTTATCTACTATTTGTAATTATAACATATCATTTATTACTAAACTTTTAAAAGTAATGAATCTTATTTCATTAACCTCATCATTTATTAATATATCCATTTTATTTAGCATTACATTAAACTCCTTAACAAATTCATATTCAATCTATCACTCTTTCTTAGCAGTAACATTTTCCTCGTCTTTTACATATTTTACATTAGAATGTTTTAGTTATTTTTACCAAAAGTAACTTTATAAAGAGGTTGTTTATATTATGACAAAACTTAAATTTGCTACTACTTATAGCTTTGATTATTCGCTAACACCAAACTCAATTATTGAGTGCCAAAATGGTGATTATATAATTGTTGGAAAAGCTCATAATAAAGACTCTCATTCATCTGCCTTTGCTATAAGAGTGAATTACAAAGGTAATGTAATTTGGAAAAAAATATATAGTTCCCCACTTCCTCAATTTTTTACTTCAATAATTCAAACAACTAATGGTGATTTAGTAGCTACCGGTATATATTATTATTCTGAATATGCTAGTGATGAATATACTTGGATAGTTAAACTAGATGAAAACGGAAATATTGTTTGGCAAAAAACACTCGGATTTGTTGGTATGCAATCTGAAGGTTATGATATTTGTGCCACATCTGATGGTGGATTTGCCATAACTAGTTTATTTTATAATGGTATTTCTTATAAGACTAGAATCTTCAAATTTAATAATGAATATGAGTTACAGTGGGATGAATTATTCGATATAGGTGTTGCTTTTTCAATAGTTGAAACCATGGATAATGGATTTATGTTGTCTGGAGCTATAAATACATTAAATTCATCTTTAAATAATATTTTTATATTAAGAATAGATTCAAATGGAAAAAAATTATGGGATAGGATTTATAGTGAATTTATAGATAGCGATATTGTAAATTCATCTATTATTGAAATGAAAAATGGACATTTTGCTGTAGTAGCAAAATCTATTATCTTCGAAATAAATTCTATTGGTAATATTGTATGGTCGAAAAAAAATTCCAATTATAAATTAAATAATATAATTCAATCAAAAGAAGGTAATTATATTATTTCTGGATCTTCAACAATTAATAATAACTCTCATGCTTTTATTGAATGTATAGGAAGCAATAACCAAGAAAGTTTATGGAGTACTACAGAATTGCTGTACCCTAGTGAAACTACAGATTTAATTTTATCTAAAGAGGATTACCTTGTTACTTGTGGTTATGCACCTATAAATACAGATAAATCGTTAGTTTGCTTTGCCTTATTTAGTTATTAATTACTTGATTTTAAATAAAAAAACAAATGGATTATTTAAAGGAATTTTATATTAACTCCTTAAGATAATCCATTTTTTCGTTCTCCACTGATAAAGTACAATAAAAAATTAGTATTATGATTAATTATTATAGAAAGCTTCTATGCTTCATTTACATTCATTAATACCTTTTTATTTATGCTGTTAGTTATATAATCGAATCCCTTACTATATAATGCTCCAAAAACATTATTTATAATACGGAATATTATCGCTCCTCCAAGTCCTAAAATAGGTGTTGCTGCAGCTAAGGCACCAAATGCATTAAATACTACTTGCCATTTATAAGTTGCACTAAATCCAACCATTATTCCACCCATAAGCCCTATAAAACTTCTAAATTCCTCTGGAAGTAAAATATAAATACATCCATATATTATAGATCCAATAATCATATATTTCATTCTATCTTTATAACGTATTTCTATCTGCTCCCTATCTGGATGAAATATTGACATACATGCAATTCCTATCCACATAGCTCTTGGAATGTGTAAAAGCTCTCCAATTAATACTGATGAAGTTACCACAAAAGCAAATTTAAATTGCCATTTTGTTCTTTCTGTATTAAAATCAATATCTTTTATCATATTAGAAAATTTATTTTCAAACTTTATTTTTCTTTGTTTTATATAAAATATTGATGTCACTAAAATCCCTGCAAAAATTAATCCTATAATACGATTAAAAAGAACTTGTTCATTATCAATCTTATATCCATATAAAAGAAGATATGATAATACAAGTATACTATGATTAAATAATTTTACATTATGGCATGTTAAAATTAATATACTTATTATTGAAAGAAAATTTATTACAAATCCTAATATGGGATTTGATATACTTGCAAAATAAGGCACCACTGCAAAAATGCAAAATACCCCAAATATAGTTAATGCTGATTGTCCAACATTAAAATCTAAATTTGAAAATCTAAAATGTAATAAAGCTAAAACTGCTACAACTCCAACTATACTATTTTCCGATCCAAAAACTGCCCCAAAACTAACAATAACAAACATACAAAACATAAGATTTAACACTGTTCTTAATATAATTGCTGCTATATACTTATTTCTTATTTCTTTGCTTTCAGCATTCTTTATTAGTGGTTTTAAACTATTAGCTCCTAATTGTATAGCTTGATAAAAACTCATTATTCTAATTCCCCCTCTTCTCCTATTTTTTTATTAGCCATTTCTATAAAATACATTAATTCTGAAAAATCCTTATCACCTAATTTTCTTCGCAGATTATATATTGGCCCTAAATAGAACTTAAATATTTCATCTACTTTTTTTTCACCAGCTTCTGTAATAAAAATACTATAACTTCTTTTATCATGAGAATCTTGCTTTTTAACTACATATCCAGCTTGGCTTAACCCCTCTATTAATCTACTTATTATAGTTTTACTAACACACATCGCCTTACTAAGCCTTAACGGAGTCATTCCTCCATTATTAATTATAAGTTGAGATAATAAATCTAAATGCTGAGTTGATATTTCATGTTCTTTTGTAACACGACGTATAAGTAATCTACTAAATAATCTGATTTCATTCATATTCTCAACCATTGTTATCCAATCATTATTTTCCATAATCACAACACCCTCTAACTAATATAAGAAAAAGTAGTTTACTTTGTGAACTACTTTTTAAATTTATTTTATTCTAAAAGTTTTTTTTTGTCAAACACTTAGTCTAAAACAACTTAAACTACTATGATAAAATAATTCAATAAAAAAAATGATATCATTGCTAAATCATGATACCATTCTTATTATTAACTAATATATAATTTTTATATAAAATAATTAATCTTATATTTTTAATCTATTAAAGTAATACTTTCTTCAATTTTTTCATCTTTATTGTTTTTATAATCTATTTCTGAGATCTCTATCTTTTTCTTTAGCTTATTAGATACATTTTTATATCCTGGCAATAAAAATGCATCTGCAAATATCCAAGCAATAGGACTTGCAAAACAAACAGCTGTAAATCCAAACATAGGTACTAAAATAAATCCACAAAGTGCCCTTGCTATCATTTCACAAATACCTGCAAAAATTGCAAATGTTGAATATCCCATACCTTGAATTGTGAAACGAACAACATTTACAATACATAGTGGTATAAAAAATGCTGCTGATGTTACTAAACATTGCTTAACCATTAAAAGCAGTTCTGTTTCTCCTGCATTAACAAATAATAATGCTATAGTTTCACCAAAGAAAATTGATACTACTAATGCTATTATAGAATATACTGATCCAATTAATAAACTTTTCTTTATTCCTTCACTGATACGACTTAATTTTTTTGCTCCTACATTTTGTCCCGCATATGTTGCCATAGTTGACCCTAAAGCATCAAAAGGACAACATAAGAACATTGAAATTTTACTTGAAGCCGTAACAGCTGCTACAACAAGAGATCCAAGCCCGTTTACTGCCGTTTGTAAAATTACACTTCCTATAGCAGTAATGGAGTATTGTAATCCCATTGGAATGCCCATATAACAAAGCCTACTTATATAATGTCCATTTAATTTTAACTCATCTTTTTCAAACTTTAGTATCTTATATTTTTTCATCATAAATATAGTACACCAAATTCCAGCCACGGCCTGTGCTATAATTGTTGCCCATGCAGCCCCTGCAACACCCATTTTAAACACAATTATAAATACTAAATCTAAAACTATATTTATTATTGATGACATAATTAAAAACATTAACGGTGTTTTACTATCTCCAAGAGAACGAATAATTCCTGATGATAAATTATAAAGATATGTTGCTGGTATTCCTAAAAATATTACAAAAATATAACTATATGCTCCATCTATAATATCACTTGGTGTATTCATCCATTCCAAAATACTTCTACAAAGAACACATACAATCATAGTCATAACAATAGAAAAAATAGCTGCTAAAACAGCACTATTAAATACATACTTACGTAACTTCTTATAATTATTTGCTCCAAATTTTTGTGCAACAGGTATAGCAAACCCATTACATACTCCCATACAAAATCCAATTATCATAAAGTTTATTGAACCAGTTGAACCTACTTCAGCTAAAGCACTTACCCCTAAATATTTACCAACAATAATTGTATCCACCATACTATAGAATTGTTGAAATAACATTCCTAACAGCAGTGGTACTGAAAATCCTAAAATAAGCTTAAATACATTTCCTTGTGTTAAATCTTTAACTTCATTACTCCTCATAATTTTTCCTCTTCATATTTATATTTAATTTTATTTTTTACTTATTTCTAACATTGACTATATAATCTTTTTACCAAACTATATATTATTACAAATTCACAGAAACTTCCATGTATTTTCTTATACTATTTATATATTTCTACAATAAGAATAAACATCAAATAAAATATTAAATTTTGCTAAAACTAATAATAAATTAATTTTATTTTGGAGGAAATTTTACATGAGAGTAAGGAGAACACTAAGTCCATTAGTTGCAATTACACAAAATAATGATGAATCTTTTGCTATAGAAGAAGGCTTAAATTTACTTAATATCTCATCAATGATAAACAGTAATGATGTTGTTGTCATTACACCAAATTGGGTTGGAGCAGGTGGACCTGAAATTGGAGATGTAGTTGGTCCTAATAGTTTAAAAAAGATTATTCAAATAATTAAAAGTTGCAATCCTAAAAGAATTGTAATTGCTACAGCTTCAGCAAGAAAAGATGTTGAAAAATTAATGATTGATATTGGTTTTATGGATGTTATTAAATCAGAAAATGTTGAATTTATAAATTTAAATAATGGGCCTTTTATTAATCTTCCACTTAATCATAGTTGTCCAAAATCAATAGCTTTAAATAAACTATATGATGAAATGACATTTTTAATATCATTTACTCAATTAAAAATTCATGAAGAAGCTACTATTTCTGCATCTATTAAAAATATAGCTATGGGATGGCCAACTGGTGAAGAACAAGGTTATCCAAAAAAGAATTTAGGTATCCATAAAGATTTGCATGGATTTATAAGTGCTATGCTCGAAAAGTTCACTATAGATCTTTCTATTGTAAGCGCAAGCCCTGCAATGGTTGGAACTGGGCCTCATAAAGGAATTGGTAATCATACTGGCTTAGTTTTATGCGGAACTGATCCTATTGCTACAGATACTGTTGCTGCTAGACTACTTGGGTTTAAGCCTCAAGCTATAAATTATTTATATAAGTCAATAAATAAAGGTCTTGGTTGCGGAGAAGTTACTACTGATTCTAGCTCCCCTATTAAAATTTTAGGTATGAGATTAATTGATGCTGAAAAGCACTTTAACAAATGTGCTTATGGAAAAGACTTTTCTATTGATTAATCTAAATTTTGAAAAGAGGATTCAGTAACAAGTGATAAGCTAAAATATAATTTATTCCTTAACTTGTCACTTGAAACTTTCTTCACCCTTGTCATTCAAAGAAAACCGTATGTTTTCAACCTTAACTCTTAACTAACTAAACCGGTAGTAATAAACCTGATTTTTTTAGTATTGGTCTTATTGCATTATATATAATTGCTACTAAAATTACTGATACCACAGCATTTATGAATGTAGTTGCAGCACTTAATTTTGCTAAAATCATAGCTGCATCTTGAGGTTGTCCAAGTATATATTGCTTATAGAAAAAGCCTACTATAGGATCTGCAATTACATTAAAAGCAAGTCCACCTATTGATGCTATTAAACTCCACTTAAAAATATATTTACTATCATTACTTTCACTTATTTTTGCTATTTTATGTGCAATTAATCCAGTTATTAATCCTATACATAATTTTAAAACAAATGTTTTAGGTGCTACTAATATATATACTGGATCAAGTAAATCAGCAATTGTCATTCCTATTGCTCCAGCTAATCCTCCGTACCATCCTCCAAGCAATAAAGCTGCTAAAACACAAAATGCATTTCCAATATGGAGTGAAGTTGCATCTCCACCTGGTACTGGAATTTTAATTTGTAAGTAAGTAAAAGATACAAAACATAATGCTGCTAATAATGCAGTTTGAATTAATTTTTTAAATCTTATTTGGTTATTCATTAATATTTGCCCCCTTATTTATAAAACTTTATATCCATTTTATACCTAATAAAACAAATAAATCAATTGTATGCATACAAATTATCATATTATTCATTTTGTTTTAAAATTAAATATTCATTTTTACTATATTATCCTCTCTTCCTCTATTATTTATTAATTGGTTGACTTATCCACATAAGCACTATATACTTAAGTGAGATTCTAGATTTTGAATTTAGTTAATCTAAAATTCAACTTTTCTCTAAGAGCAAAGTTGAATAATAATTTAATATAAGACAGTTCGTAACCATCCTGTCTCAAAATAAAACTAGGGATTAATAATAGAAATACTATTATTGTTTATTTAGGATGGATTTTTTCCATCCTTTTTTTATTTTCTGGAGGTGATATTTATGGAAAATACTATGACTAAAACAAGAAAAATAACAATTTCAGCAATTGTTATTGCTCTATATGTTGTAATAATGGTAATAACTCAAAGCTTTGCCTTTGGTGCTATACAAGTTCGTTTAGCAACTAGTTTATATTCATTATCTTATATTTTTCCATTCCTAGCTTTACCTTTGGGACTTGCGAACGTTTTATCTAACATGCTACTTGGCGGATTAGGTATATTTGATATTATCGGAGGAGGATTAGTTGGAATAATAACAGCTTTATTAGTTTATGCTGTTCGTAAATATAAATTAAATATTTACTTTACTATATTACCAATAATCTTTATTCCTGGTTTAATAGTACCTATTTGGCTATCAATGTTATTAAATGTTCCTTATAGTGCATTAGCTATTAGCTTGTGTTTAGGACAAGTTATACCTGCAATATTAGGTTTATTTTTAATTAATGCTTTAAAAAATAAGATTGGAGAATAACCCATGAGAAATGATTTAGAATTAAATTTACTTGGAAATCAAAATATAAAATATGAATTTGGATATAATCCAGATATTTTAGAAACCTTTGACAATAAACATCCAAACAATGATTATTTTGTAAAGTTTAACTGCCCTGAATTTACAAGCCTTTGTCCAATTACTGCTCAACCTGATTTTGCTACAATTTACATATCATATGTACCAAATATAAAAATGGTTGAAAGTAAGTCATTAAAATTATATTTATTTAGTTTTAGAAATCACGGTGATTTCCATGAAGACTGTATGAATATAATTATGAAGGATTTAATTAAGCTTATGGACCCTAAGTATATTGAAGTTTGGGGTAAATTCACTCCAAGAGGCGGTATTTCAATTGATCCTTACTGTAACTATGGAAAACCAGGTACAAAATGGGAGGAAATTGCTTTTAATAGATTAGCTAATCATGATTTATATCCTGAAAAAATAGATAATAGATAATTAAAATAAACAGTAGACAAATTTGTATGAAAACAAATTTGTCTACTGTATTTTTATCCAAATATCTCTTTATATTTTTCTAGTTTCCTAATAGAATCAAGGTCTTCGTCTTCTTTCATATATTCCTCAAAAAAATCATTTAGCTCAATAGATTTAAGTATATCTTCTAATGCTAAGTCTAATTTATTTATACATACGTAAAAGCAAGCCCTATTGTAATATAAGAATCCTTCATCTTTATTTTCTAAGATTCCTTCATTAATTATTTCAATTGCTCTATTATAATCTTCTTTTTCTCTATACATTACAGCATAATTCAAATAACTGTATGGATAATACGGATTTTCTTCTATAGACTTTTTATAATATTCTTCTGCTAATTTTAAATTTCCTAACTTCTTATTAAATACACCCATATTAAAAAGAATTCTAAAATGCTTACTATCTATTTCTAAAGCTTTTTCCATATATTCTAAAGCAAGTTTTGTATCTCCTAATTCATCATAAATACATCCTAAATTTGCATTTGCCCATAAATCCTTCGGATTTATCTTTAATACTTCCTTGTAATTCTTTATAGCCTCTTCTTTATTTCCTAATTCATCATAAGCATTAGCTAAAAAGAAATATGCCTTTTCGTATTTATTATCATTTTCTATAGCTTTCTTATAATATTCAATAGCTTCCTCATATAATTCATCATCATCATAAATTATACCTAAACCATAATAAGCTATAGCATTAGTATCATCTAATTCTATTACTTTTCTATACATTTTTTCAGCTAAATCAAAGTTTGCTATTTTATCATAAAGAAATGCTAAATCCAAAATTAAATCTATATCTTCTTTTCCTTCTGGACAATTATATGCTTTTTTAAAGAACTTTAAAGCTTTTAAATAATTCTTTTCAGTCATAAAGTTTCGTCCTATTGATATATAGTTATCAAACATGTATGTCTTATCCAAAGTAAATTCTCCTTTTGCAATATATACTAAATAAAATCTGTACTTATTATCACTTAAAATATCGGTTCTTGGTTATTCATTGAATAACCATCATTTCTAACATCTTTCATATCTAGTGTATTATCTTTTATTTCAACTTTACTAAGCTTTTTAACAGCTCCATAAGATTCTTTTAATGAAATTCCTTCTCCTCTTCCTGAAATAACCCATAATACTTTATATCCTCTAGGTATTACCCCTAATTTATCTTCTCCCTTACCATCAGTGAAATAAATTAATAAATTAATATTTTTATTATTTGCATATTCAAAGACAGGAGTAAATCTAGTTCCTCCACCAGAAGAACATCTTTCTTTTATATCCTTTATAGTTTTAACCTTATACGCTCGTTTAATGTCTTTATCACATTCTATTATAGTTATTTCATGATTATAATTTTTTACTATAGATAAAACTTCTTTAACTGCTTGCTTAAACTCTTCATCGCTAATACTACCACTTATATCAATTGCAACTGCAATTTCAGCTTTATGATTTCTAAGTTCACCTCTTAAATCTAATCTATTAGGCTGTCTTCTATTTCTTCTTGTTATAGTTTTCTTTTTATTACTTTCTACTGTACCCATTAATTTTTTAAGGAATAAATTCCAAGGAAGCTCTCCCTTGCTTTTTTTCAATGAATCGATCATTCCTTCTATATGAATAGGTATTACACCTTTCTCAGAGTTACTTATAAACTTTTCAGTAAAATCCCTAAGAGTTTTTTCATCTATGTTTTCACTTTCATCCCAAAGATCATGAGTAGTTTCTGGATCATATCCATTTTCTAATTCTTCTCCCCAGCTATCATCCTCTTCCCCTTCATCACTTTCTTCTAATACATTTAAAACATTTTGAATATTTTCAGCATAATATTCAAATGAATTATAAGGCTCAAGATTTAATTCATACTTTAAGTTTACACCTTTTAAAGTAGTTGCATATGGTGGTAAATTATTTAAGTATTGATTTACTACTATGTCCATGGCTAAATTAATTGCAAGTGTACTAAACTTTCCTCTTAATTCTTTTGCTCTTGCTAAATGCATAGATAATACATGATGAATTTCATGCTTAATAGTACTTTCCATTTGTTTTATATTAAGCTGTAAAAATATTATTGGATTAAAATATATAACATATTTAGCCCCTTTAAAATTTATACCAGTTGGACTATTTATATCAAAGCGTATTTCCCTACCCATTTGAAATAAAAAGTATCCATAAAAATTATCCTTTTCTTCCATAAGACTTAAATTTACTTTATCTATAATCTTAAAAAATTTCTCGGCAAACTCTTTAGGTATATCTACATCAATTTTTTCTTTAGCACGCAATGCTTTAAACATAGCTGAACTATTAACTAATTCACTAGCTTCATTATAAAGTACATTCTTTATGCTTTCAAAATTTCCTTCCATACATTATCCCCTTATTGAACTATAAGATTCAAAATAACTTTCTACAAACGTTTCATTTTCTAAAGCCCTCTTATAGCTTTCAGGATAAGCATTTTTCATATCCTTCATAATTCCTACCATTAAATCTACAGGATACTCTTTTAAGAACTCAATAAATCTATTAATATAATAAGAATCTTCATCACCAAAATTTTTGATATTTTCTTCTAAAGATTTTAAAATATTCATTGCACTTAAATAAAGTCTAGTATGACTTTCATTTTTTACTTTTTCTATAACTTCCTCACTTAAGGTATCTCCAGCAAATACTTCCTCAAATGATATTAAAGGACTATGTTCAGCTTCGATGAAACTTATAAATTCTTCTGCTATAACTTTTCCTACATTACCTTTTATAACATTTAAAAATACAGCTCTAGGTATAGAGTCTTTCTTTTCTTTATAAATTTTAAGCGCTTTAGAAACTCTTTCATAACTTCTTGGCGTTGCTCTTACATCATCTTCATTTATCTTATGTAAATATTCTGGGAATGTTGAAATAAATTCTATTACTTCTTGCTCAATTCTAGCTTCCATTGCCCACTTTAACCAAACATTATGATCACTTTCCATATTAAGCCATACAAATCTATTTTCTTGAGCAGCATCCATATCAACTACTTGATAATCAAAGTCAGAGCCATATTTACTTGATGGATTCATTGCTGCTAATATATTTACATTATCATGTAATTTGTATCCATTTATCTCTCTATTTAATATTAAATTCATAAGTTCTTGTTGAACTGTATGCTCACAACGATTTATTTCATCAATAAATAAAAGTACCTTATTACCCTTAGCTATTTCTTCATCAATTTCCCTTAACTTTGTATGAACAGCATATATTGTTGTCTTCTTTTCAAACTTATCTCCATTAGAATCCATAGCTATATATGACTCTACAGTCGGTAATCCCCCTATTTCACCTTCTTTAAGAAGATTACCATCAATAACTATTAATTTCCACTTATTTTCTTTAGCTAATCTTTTAGCTAAAGCTGTTTTTCCTATTCCACTTTCTCCAACTACTAAAGGCACTTCCTCTGTTGCTAATACTAATTCTACACTTCTTAACGTATCTATAAAATTCATTTTTCTTCCCCTTATATCATCTTTAGTTTTTCATCTACAGCAATTCTTTTTGCTTTTTTACTTCCATACTTATATATAAACATAATTTTATCAATATCAATTATTTCACTATTTCTATCAATAATACTACAATTTAAGAAATCTCTAACATACTTTTCATCAACATCATCTTTTGATAATACTTCTTTAAATATTTCTTCTAATTCTTCATGAGAAATTTCATTTAGCATACTTCTTGTAATATATCTAATTACTAAAATATTTACCTTTAAAAAGTTTAATATTTTATCTTTATTTAAATCGGTTATAAATTTTACTGCTGCTTCGTTATTTTTAATAGCTGCAACCTCAGCTTTATAGCAAGGTGAATTTATATATCTTAACGCATCATAACTTATATTTACAGCTGCCTCTTGAACACTTTCATATGGCTCCTTAATATATTTGATTGAATCGTAATCCCTCATTACAGCTAATAATTGTAACTCTTCACTAGGCTCCTTAACATATCTAATTGCCCATCCCCTTTGCTCTATAGCTAATTTAATAACATTATAACTTGGATTTTTAATATAATTTAAATTGCTCCATCCATTATTTACTGCTTCAATCATCATTTTTTCCGTAGGATTTTCTATAAACTCAATAGCTCTAGGATTATTATTCATAGCAATTTCCTGCATTTCTAATGTAGGATTATTTATATATCTTAATAAAAGTCCATTTTTATTAATGGCTATTAATTTCATTTCCTCAGTAGGATTATCTATATTTTTTATAATAATTGGATTTTTCTTTATCATCTCTATAGTTTTTGCTTCATCCATATTTTTACCTCATTCTTATTATTAACTTTAATTTTTATTTAATAATAATTATTACTTATATTAATTATAATACTTTTTAAATTATTTTAAAGTAGATAAATATAGTCTGATATATTATTTTTTTAAATTATACTCATATTTCTCTCTTTTTTTAATTTTTCTTATATGTAAGTATATATTTTATACTACTTCTCTTCATTTAATATATAAAAAAATAAATGGGTTATCTACAGAAATTAATATAACTTCCCTTACGATACTCCATTTATTTTTTCTTTATTTCTATATTAAAATTCCATAAACAATTTGTATTACAATATAATATTTCTTTCTATATCATATAAATCAACTAAATTCCTACACAATATTTATATTTCTCTAGTTTCCATTTTTAAAACTTCTTTTTCTTCTTCATTTAAATAAGGAGAAAGATTATCATATACTTTCTTATGATAGTTATTTAGCCATGCTTTTTCATCATCATTTAATAACTCAACCTTAACTCCATTTAAATCTATAGGGCAGTATGATATTGTATCAAATCTATAAAACTCTCCATTATCATTAGTTTCATCTTCAACTACTACCATAATATTTTCAATTCTTATTCCAAATTTACCTTCTTTATAAACACCTGGTTCATTAGTTAATATCATTCCTGGCTCTAAAACTACATTATTTCCATACGGTCTTATTCCTTGTGGGCCTTCATGAACATTTAAGAAAAATCCAACTCCATGACCTGTTCCACACTTATAATCTAATCCATATTGCCATAAAGGTCCCCTTGCCAATACATCTAAGTTTCCTCCAGTAGCACCCTTTAAGAATTTTGCATTAGCTAAATTAATATGTCCCTTTAATACTAACGTAAAATCCCTTTTTTCTTCTTCTGTAATATTTCCTAAAACAAAAGTTCTTGTTATATCTGTTGTTCCATCTAAATATTGTCCACCTGAATCTACTAAAAATAATCCTTCTTCTTTAAGCTCATAAGCACTTTCCTCTGTAGCACTATAATGCATCATTGCTGCATGTTCTTTATACCCTGCTATAGTTCCAAAACTATCACCCATTGCTAGTTCTTCCTTACTTCTAAGTTCAGTTAATACCTTACTAGCTGATAATTCTGTAATCTTTTCTTTTCCTATATTATCTCTTAAATATTTGATAAACTTAACCATTGCAACTCCATCTTTAATATGGCAATTCTTTAAGCTTTCTATTTCAACATTATTTTTTATTGCTTTTAAATTAGTTGTTAAGTTTACCTCTTCTT
This sequence comes from Clostridium sp. K04, assembly GCF_019734375.1. Classification (NCBI taxonomy): domain Bacteria; kingdom Bacillati; phylum Bacillota; class Clostridia; order Eubacteriales; family Clostridiaceae; genus Clostridium; species Clostridium sp. K04. Next base: position 11,947 of record NZ_JAASHD010000027.1, on the reverse strand, counting down.
TTATTTCACATTTTAATAAAGAGTATAATTTTGCATTAACTTTTGCAGGGTCTATTAGCACTTTACCATTAAGTTTCTTTATTTCTTCTTCAATTTCTAGGTATTCAAACACTTCAATTCCTTGTAATTTTAACTCATCTTCAACTTCCTTATTTACCTTGCTTTTATCAATAAATAGTTTAGCTTCGGTATCAGTGATTATTGAATAGCTTAATGCTACTGGATTAAACAAAACATCATTTCCTCTTATGTTAAATAACCAAGCTATATCATCTAAGGAAGTTAATAAATAACTTTCTACATTCTTTTCCTTCATAACGAGTCTTACAGCTTTTAACTTTTCATTAGCAGTTTTTCCACAATACTTTACATCATGAATAAATATTTTTGATTTAGGTAAACTAGGTCGATTTTCCCAAACCTCTTCTAATAGATCTTTGTCCATTTTTATATTAAAGTTGTTCTTTTTACTTATATTTAATAGTTCTTTATACTGATTAACACTATAGCAATTTCCATCAAACCCTATAGTTTCTCCTTCATACACATTCTTTTCTATCCACTCATTTATAGTATCATAGCCTGGTGTAGCCATTTTCATTAAGTCTATTCCTGTTCCATTTAACTGTTCTGCAGCTTGAATAAAATATCTTCCATCAGTCCATAACTTAGCTTCATTTTCTCCAACTAATAATGTTCCTGCTGATCCAGTAAAACCTGAAATCGCAGCTCTACCCGTATAGTACTCTGCTACATATTCACTTTGATGTGGATCTGAACTTGGAATTATATAATAATTTATATTATATTTTTTCATTGATTCTCTTAACTTTAAAAGTCTACTCATTTTTATTCCCTCTTTTCTTTTTATTTCTCCTTTTGATTACTATTATTTTATATTATTTATTAAAATAATAAAATAGATTCTCAATATTATTCTCTATAGCGTGCTTCTTCTTAAAAATTAAGTAAAATAAATATATTTTTATTTACATTTCTTGTTGTTATGTGCACCAAATTACTACCTTTGAGTATATTATAGTATAAGCAAAATAGTTTAGCTCTAAAAACAAGCTTTACTATTTATAGGAGGAGTAAACATGAGAAACAATTGTAATAATTGTAGAAGAAATTGTTGTAGAAATAACAACTCTTGTATGAATAATAGATGCTGTGGAAATTTCAATAATGGTTGTGGATTTGGAAACTGTGGATTTGGTAATGCTTGGTTAATATGGCCTTTATTATTCCTTTGTTTCTAAGTACGCTTAGCCAAACCTATTTTTTTTTGATATGCCTCATACTAATACCAATAAAATTGGTACTTTTAAAACAATAAAAAGTTAGGATATCATCTCCATCCTAACTTTTTTTGTATTATAAATAAAACTGATAATTGACTATTTATTCATTGCTTCTTTTTCAACTTCTAATTTAATATGAATCTTCTCAAAAACTTCAATAATATTCGGATCAAAACTTGTTCCTTTTCCCTTTAAAATAATCTCTACAGTTTTTTCATGTGAAAATGCTTCTTTATAAGGTCTCATGGTTGTTAATGCATCATATACATCACCAACAGCCATTATCCTAGCACAAAGAGGAATATCTAGTTTACTTAACCCTTTTGGGTATCCTGTGCCATCCCATTTTTCATGATGATAATGAGCCATATCCTTAGCGATATTTAGAAATTTATTTTCTTCTTTAATTTCATCTATTATTTTTTGTAATGCCTTTGCTCCTAAAGTCGTATGTAACTTCATAAATTCAAATTCATCGCTATCTAATGATCCTGCTTTTAAAAGAGTTGCATCATCAATTCCAATTTTCCCAATATCATGCAATAAAGCTGTTCTAATCATATCTTTAACATATTCTTTTGTTAATATCTCTTTAAAAATCCCCTCTTTAACTAATTCTTCAGTCAATATCTCAACATATTTTGCTGTTCTCTTTACATGCTCTCCAGTATGAGAATCTCTACATTCAACTAATTCATATAAAGATAATATCAATGCATTTTTTAAATCCTCAATTCTATTATTTCTTTCATGAATTCTATATTCAAAATCTTTTATATAGTTTTTTAATTCTAAATTAAGCTTTATTATTTTAAGCATTATCTCTGATTCTATAGGTTTTCTTAAAAAATCTATTGCACCTAATTCCATATTCAGCTCTTCATCTTTATATCTTAAACTAGCCGCTATAAAGATTATTGGTATTTTATATAACTTCTTATTTTTTTTTATTATTTTAATAAATTCATCTTCACTAATTCTAATTAAACTAATATCTACTAATACTAAATCTGGTGTATCATCTTTTACCACTTCAAGTGCTTTTTGGGTTGATTTGACTATAGTAATTCTATAGACTTTACCTAATATATTTTTTATTTTTTCAATGTCTTCTAAATTATTATTAATTACTAAAATATGATTTTTCATTATTATATTTACCCCTTATACACAATCCCCAACTTATCTCCCCTCATATTCCTTATTATAACATAATATATATTTTTTTAATATTATAGTTTTTTATAGAATATTATGTTTTATCTTGTAATATAATACAGAAAAATACTACATTTATTTAGGTGTTATGTAGCATTTTTACATAAAATTAAAATTTAATTTTCATTACTCATCTTTTGGCAATAATCCTTTACCTTTTTAATAAAACTATTATTACTCTTAATCATATAAGTACAAATAAAAATACTTATAGGAATTATTAATAAACATCCTATATTAGAAATAACTAAATCGAATAAATTCTTATAAAATTCTTTTGAATTAATAACACTTTCAAAAGTATATTTATTTTTTATAAATAATATTCCTATCATCATAGTTTCACCTATAGTAGCAAAAAATATTGTATTAACAGTTGTCCCTAAAATATCCCTTCCAACATTAAACCCTAATCCTACTAATTCAGAAAAAGTTAATTCACTATTAACTTCGTTAAATTCATATAGTGAAGATGTAATAGCCATAGCAGTATCCATTACTGCTCCTAATAAACTTATAATAATCATACATATCATTAATTGATTCATGTTTATATTAATATTAGGAGATAAGTATACACTTAATTCAGAACTTAAATCTAACTCACTATATCCACCTAAATTAGACTTTGTTCCTAATATTGAAACTAATAAACTTAGCAATAAAATAACACATACCACCGAAATTACTGCAGCATAGGTCTTTAAATTATGTCCATTTTGATAAATTAATGTTATCTGACAAAAAATTATAGTTCCAATGATTGTAACAAGTACAGGATTTACCCCATGACTAATAATAAATACAGCCATTACTAATAAAAGCACATTACATGCAAGTGCAATAAACGACTTTGCGCCCCTATCTCCTCCTACTAGAATCATTAACATCAGCAATACTATTGTTAGCAACACTATCATTCTTACTCATCCCCTTTCTAAAAAATAATAGAGCTACACAAGCTGATATAGGGACAGCTGAAACTATTCCTATAGATCCTACTAAAAATCTTATTATTTCAAAAGATATATCAAATTGAATTAATCTTTGAAAATTATACCCATTTATTATTTTTAAAATTACAATAGATAAGCTTCCTCCAATATAAGAAAACATTAAAACATTAATCATTGTTCCCATAATATCATGACCTATTTCTCTAATAGATTTAATTAACTGCTTTAATGTAATAGATTTTGCTGCATTTACCAACTCATTAACTGCAGAATTTACTGTAATACTTACATCCATAACAGCTCCTAAACATCCAACTAAAACCCCTGATAAAAATATATTCTCTAAATCATTAGGCCCTGCAATATAATCCATTAACTCATAATGTAAATCTCCAGTATAAGCTAATGAAATCTTATATAATGCAAATATTAAAAAAGTAGTAATTAGTGTAGATAAAATTGCTCCAATGTTCTTTCTAGAAAATCCCCCTAGTATCAATAAAGTAACTACACTAAAGAAAATAATCATTAAAACATTTATTAACATAAAATCCTTGCCTGAAACATAAAGTTTAATAAAATATATAAATGCTACTATATTAGCAATTAAAGTACATAATGTAAATATTCCAAACCTTCCTGCTACAGCAACTAAAGCTATAACAAAAAATCCAATAAGTAAAACTATAAATTTATCTCTTTTTAATCCTATAATACTCCCTGATAATTCACTACTGTTTTCATTAATACTTATAAATAAATCATCACCCTTTTTATATTTCTCATTCATTAACATTGATGATGAATATGAATTTTTCAAAGTTATTTGTTGCCCCTTATACTGTCCATTTTTTACTTTCACAACCATTGTTTGAATATAGTATTTTTCTTCTATATCATTTGGTCCTTTTTCAATTTTATCATAAACATTTTCTAAGCTTATTACTTTTGCTATTGTAGATTTATAAATATTATAATTATTGTTAGTCCAAATAAATAAAACCAAAAATACTATAAAAAATATAAGAACAGTAAAAAATCGTCCTTTATTATTTTTTATATACCTTTTTATCATTTCCATACTTACTCCTTTCTTTATCTTATAAATAAATCAAATAAATTATATATAATTTATTGCAAATAAAAAATGGGCTATATCTTAATAATTATGATACATGCCCATTATAATATAATATAATATAATATAATATTATACTAAAATCTCTTTTACCATAGGATTAATTTTAGATCTATCAAATTTCCCATTAACCTTTGGCATAATTTCTTTCATTATCTTTCCCATATCCTTTGCAGTATAATTACCATTTGTAATTATTTCTCTTAACATCGCACTAACTTCTTCTTCAGTTAATTGTTTTGGTAAATATGGAGTTAATACTTCGATTGCAAAATTCCCTTCAGCTATTTTTTCTTCATTATTAGCTTGCTTTGCATATTCTAAAGCTTCTTTATTTTGCTTAATACTCTTTTCTACTATTTTTATTACATTTTCATCTGAAATTTCTTCTCTATTGTTAACTTCATATGCCTTAATTTCAGAATTAACTAATCTTAAAACACTTACTCTTGCTTTATCTCTTGCTTTCATAGCAGCTATTTCATCTTTTTTTAATGTCTCTTTTAACATATCTATTTGGTTAGTCATAAAATTTAAACTAACCTACCTCGCTTTCATTTTAAATTTTTATTTAAGTAAATTATACCAGTTTTGTATTCAAAATCAAACATTACTACCTTTACTTATAATTATACTAATAATATTAAATTTAATAAATTCTAACTTTATTCTATCCACTTCTTTATAAATTTATAAAATTATCAAATGACAGCTCAATAGCTTCTACATTAACCTCATCTAATATCATACGAATTCATTTATAAAGTATTTATCCTTTTGCTTTCTTAGTACTTGTTTTTTTAATAGTTTTTAAATACTCATATAATTTAAATAAAACTGGATTCTTTTCTTCTTCCTCTTTTAAATTTATATAATTTATTAATTCTACAATTGGCTCAAGTTTATTGATTGTATCATTATATCCTTCACTTATTCTTACCCTTTTAGCATCTGTATCTAAATTTAATGTTCCTGTTAACGTATTTTCAACTAGATTTTCTGGTGATATTATAATAAGTTTTGAATTTGGATAAAGCGATCTATCTATTTGCACTTCTTTAGATAATAAAACTACAATTATAATATCACACTTTTCACCGTATACAGGTTGAATAGGAACATTGTCTGCAATACCTCCATCAATATATTTCTCACCTAATACTTCTGTACTTTCATATATTAATGGTAATGAAGCTGAAGCCAACACTATTTTTTTACCTATTTCTTCATCATAATCATTAATCCTAAAATACTTTGCATTTAGATCTGGTAATTTTGTACATGCAGCATAACATATTTTATTATTTTCCTTAATCTTATTAAAATCTAAGTATTTTTCTAATACTTCAACGGCCCCATCATTACCTATAGCTCCATGTTCAAGTTTATCAGTTAAGAACTTTTTAGCCAATTGAAGATTTTTCCCTCCAATATATAAACCTATTCCTCTTTTTATTAATTCCCCTTTACTAATAGGAACTAATTTATCCATGGTTACCTCTTCCCAAAGCTCATCTGCCTTTTTCATATCATCCATAGCAAATAATACAGAATTAAATGCACCTATAGACGTTCCTGAAAAAACTGATATATATTGTGCTAAATTTAATTCTTTTAAAGCTTTCCATACACCAAGCTCATATGCTCCTTTTCCACCACCGCCTGCTAATACTAATCCTATTTTCATACTATTCCTTCCTATACTTTACTTAAATTGAATGCTAATCGCTCTTATTTACATAATTATACTATAAATATTAATTTTTCAAAATATTTCATAACACATTATTATTACTATATACATTCTAAAATTTAAACTAATTTATGATTATTAATTTAAAAAGACATGTATTACTAAATTTTTAGCAATACATGTCTTAGTTTAATTATCTTTGCTCAAATACATCTTTTATAAAATTATCAAAATTCACCTTTTGACTTAATTTATTTCCTTGTTTTATTTCCTCAGAATACAGTATTTTATTATACTCCTTAGCACTTAAAGAATTATCATATATATATTTTTGCTTATTATATAACTGCCTTAATAATTCTCCAATACCTAATAGTTTTTCATAATGCCTTCCATATGAAAATCCTCTTTTTTGATAATTTGCATCTATCTTTTTAGAAAAGAATATTGATTTTGCCAGCCACCCTTTTTTACCTTTTCCTTGTCTAGTAGAATTTTTCATAATTATATTTATATCACTTGAAAACTCAGTAAATTTTCCATTTTTAATTTTTATTCCAACTATAGGATACCATAATCCCTGTATCTTACCGCTATTTGTTCCTGAGGATCTATAAAATGCTAATGTTACTCTCTCAATTCCATAAGTGTATTCAATATCTACATCTATTAATCCAATCATTCTAAATGGATCATCGGTATAAATATTTGCCCTAAAACTTTCTGGATATACTTCTAATATCCTTATAGCTTCCATTATAGCCCACTCCCCTATTTTCTTATCTTAATAATACACCATGTAATATTATACTAGAATTTAACACTACATGGTGCTTTCTCCTAATACCTACTCTTAATTCTATATAATTGTTCACGTATTTCATCAATACTTCTAAACCTTCTATCTAATCCCATTAATCTTTTTAAAAGGGTTCTTTCTTGGGAAGTTAAATTTAATTCCATATACCACGGTCTTTCCTCTGCATATACCGGTTCATAAGATGAATAATATAAGTGTATTAAAAAATCTCCTATATACCAATAATCCATCTTCTCTTTATAATACCCATCAATATATCGAGCCAATCCAAAATCAATTAATGCTAGCTTACTATTTTTCATAATGATAACATTAGGAAGTCTAATATCTCGATGTACTATACCACTACTATGCAAAATTTCTATTAAATCTAAAAGTTGACTTGCTGTATTATATATCTCTTTTCTACTAAATACATAATCATATTTACTAATTAAATCATAATACACTCTACCATCAATATACTCTAATAAATATCCTTCTCTGACTCCATCATTAAACCTTGAAATAAACTTAGGAAATCTTGGACTATCTAAACTTTTTAAAATATCTTCTTCATAAAATAACTTATCTCTTGTAACATTTAGCATTTTACTCTTTAATTGCTTAATAACACATTTTTCCCCTTGATTGTTTTTAGCCAAATATGCAATTCCATATCTTCCTTGTCCTATAATTTTAATAACCCTATATCCATTTACCATATCATTTGGTTTAAAATACTTGTCCATATCGTTTTTATCTCTTGTTACACTTTCGTTATATTACTATTATTGTAAATAGCCATAATATAAATTCAAAAGTGATTTCTCCTCTTCAAGACTATAAGAATATACGGTTCTTCTATTAAAATCACTATATAATGGACTTAAGGAATTTTCTAATGACTCTATATCCATTAATGGGTTACTTGAATTAGCTAATAATATCTTTAAGACTTTCTTTCCGCCTATTTCTTTTAGTTCTTTCAATTCATTTTCTTGTAACCTACTATTTCTATTAATTGAATAATATTTGTGACCTCTACGTGATCTTTCCTCATAATTATCCATACATAACACCTCTATATTTTTAGCATAATTAACTAACTACTTATACTTACTATATATTATGTTTTTTATTTTAATAGTGTTACTTTAACCTTTGTTATGTATAAAAAAGAAACACCTACATCAGTAAATGTAGGTGTCTTTCCGAAATTTTATTTTATTTTATTTTTATACATTAAATTAAATATTACCCAATAAATAATTATCTTTTTAAACTTCCACCATTAGTGGCAATTACTTCTTTATACCAATTGAAGCTTTTCTTTTTATATCTCTCTAAAGTTCCAGTTCCATCATCATTTCTATCAACATAAATGAAACCATATCTTTTTCTAAGCTCAGCTGTTGATGCAGATACTAAATCAATACATCCCCATGTAGTATATCCCATTAGTTCAACACCATCTTCAATAGCCTCGGCAACTTGAACTAAATGATCATTTAAATAATTAATTCTATAATCATCATTTACAGTTTTATTTCCATGCTCATCAGTAATTAATTCATCTACAGCACCAAGCCCATTTTCAACTATAAATAATGGTTTTTGATATCTGTCATATAAGAAGTTTAAGATATATCTTAAACCTTCAGGATCTATTTGCCATCCCCACTCTGATGCCTTTAAATATGGATTTGGAACCCCTGCAATTAAGTTTCCTTTCCCAGCCTTTTTCGTTGGGTCTGCTGTTGCACATGAACTCATATAGTAACTAAACGAAATAAAGTCTACTGTATTTTTTAGTATTTCTTTATCTCCATCTTCAAATTTAATTTCTATATTATTTTCCTTAAAATATCTATTCATGTACTTAGGATATTCTCCTCTTGCATGAATATCAGCAAAGAATAAATTTCCTCTGTCTTGTTCTACAGCTTTTAATACATCACTTGGCATTGGAGTTAATGGATAATTTGGTACACCTAAAATCATACATCCTATTTTAAATTCAGGATTAATTTCATGACCAATCTTAACTGCTAATGCACTAGCAACTAATTCATGATGCATTGCTTGATAAAGATCTTGCTTACTTAACTTTTCCTTTGGAGTCCATATTCCAGCACTCATTAAAGGAAAATGTAACGCTGAATTAATTTCATTAAATGTTAACCAATATTTTACCTTGTCCTTATATCTTGTAAACACTGTTCTAACATATTTTTCAAAGAAACCTATTAATCTTCTATCTACCCATCCATCATATTCTTTTGCAAGATGTAAAGGTGTTTCATAATGAGATAAAGTAACTAAAGGCTCAATACCATACTTAGCTAACTCATCAAATACCTTATCATAAAACTCTAACCCCTTTTCATTTGGTTCTGCATCATCACCATTTGGGAATATTCTTGACCATGCAATAGATAATCTAAATGTCTTAAAGCCCATTTCTGCAAATAATTTGATATCTTCTTTATATCTATGATAAAAATCAATACCAATTAATTTCATATTATCTGCTGTTGGTTCTTCAGTTGCAGCACCTGTTATTCCTTTTGGCATAACATCTTGAATTGATAATCCTTTACCATCCTCATTATATGCACCTTCAAATTGGTTAGCTGCTGTAGCTCCACCCCATAAAAAGTTTTCTGGAAACTTAATCATTTTTACTACCTCCATATATTTTAATTTTATGTTGTATCAAAATTAAAATATAATAGTATTTCGATACAACATTTTGTTTAAATTATTTAGTTGCTTTAATAAACTCTTCCTTTTCATTAACATCTCTATCTATCAAAGTTAAAATATTGCTATAGTTATCTGGATTTGTAACTAATACTGGAGTAATTGTGTCATATCCTTCTTCTTGTATTGCTTTTATATCAAAATCTACTAATAAATCCCCAGCTTTTACTTTATCCCCATTCTTTACATGAGCAGTAAAGTACTTTCCACCAAGCTTAACTGTATCTAAACCAATATGAATTAATATTTCAGCGCCATTATCTGCAGTTAATCCTATTGCATGATTTGTTTCAAATATTGCTGAAACTACTCCATCAACTGGAGATACTGCTCTTCCTTCACTTGGAATTATAGCTGCCCCTTTACCCATTATTTCTTCTGAAAATGTAATGTCATTAACTTGACTTAAAGAAACTGCTTTACCTTTAATTGGTGCTAATACTAATGCATCAGTTTGTGGGCTAGTTTTCTCTTCATTTACTGCTATATCTGCTGCAATCTCTTCTTCTTGACTTTCTTCTTCTTCTTCATTAGCTGGATCTTCAAATCCAAATACCCAAGTTAATATAAATGCTATAACAATCGTCATTGCTGCAACTATTAATGCATTTGTAAAGTTAGATCCACCAGCTGGATTTATAAATTGAACTATTGATAAAATAGCCGGTGTAGCAAATACGAAACATTTTAATCCAACAAATCCTGCATATAACCCTGAAATACCACCTGCAATCATACAAGCGTATAATGGTTTCTTATATTTTAAAGTAACACCATACATTGCTGGTTCAGTAACCCCTGCAAGGAATGCTGAAACAGCTGAAGCACCAGCAACTTGTTTTAAATCTTTATTTTTTGATTTAAAGAATACTGCTAAACATGAAGATGCTTGTGCTAAGTTAGAAGCTAACATACCAACTAATAATAAAGTATCAAATCCAACATTAGGATTATTTATATTCATTAATGAAAGTGGAACAAATGCCCAATGCATACCTGTCATAACTAATAAAGGCATTAATGCACCCATTACCATTATTGCAAACCAACCTGCTTTGTCATAAATAAATACCATTGCACTTGATAAAACTTCACCTGCATAGAATCCTATAGGTCCAATAACAACTAAAGCTATTGGAAGTGCAATTAAAAGTGTTAACATCGGTCTTAAGAAATTCTTTGTAACTGCTGGAGTAATTTTATCCGTAAATTTTTCAATATATGTCATTACCCATGCCATCATAATTACCGGAATTACAGAATAAGCATAACTTGCAGATGCAACTGGCAATCCAAATAATGATATTTTATTACCAGGATCAACTAATCCTATAAAATCCGGATATACCATAACACCAATTACTGCTGCTAAAGTATAAGCGTTTATATTAAACTTTTTAGATGCAGAAATACAAAGTATTAGTGGTAAGAAATAAAATGTTGCATCTCCTAAAGCACTTAAAATAGTATATGTTTGGCTAGTTTCTGATAATATTCCTATCATTGGTAATATTACAAGTAAAACCTTTATCATACCTGCCCCAACGATTGCTGGCATTGTTGCAGACATACATCCTGATACTACATCTAATATACTAGTAAATACCCCTTTTTTTTCTTTAACTTCATTTGAATTTCCTTCTTTAAAGTTCCCTAACTTTAATATTTCTTTATAGCATGCTCCAACATTATTACCAATAATAACTTGATATTGGCCACCTTGTTTTGTAACACCCATAACACCTTTAATCTTTTTTATAGCTTCATCATCAGCCTTGCTTTCATCTTTTAATATGAATCTAAGTCTTGTCATACAGTGTTGTACACTGTTAACATTACCTTCTCCACCTATTTTTTCTAATATTTTTTTTGCAACTACTGCATAATCCATTTTAATATCCTCCATTTAAAATTTATTAATTTTAATGAAGTAAAGCCCATAATACAGTATCTACTGCTTACGGTAACTACCTTTCATAACTAAGCTTTTATTTATGACGAATTGTCAAGCTAAGTGCAACACTTAGCTTGTTCTTCGTTAAATGCTTCTAACGGTGTCTTGTATCCAAGACA
>NZ_JAASHD010000026.1:0-57057 GCF_019734375.1 Clostridium sp. K04 | reverse complement strand
ATATTACTGGAAATCAAAATTTCCAGTAATATTTGATTTATAAGAAACTATATTACACAAAATTATCTACAGTCTCATTATTATTAAGTTAAAATACCATATCATTAAATAGTGTATCTTTCAACAATACCATCATCATTTATATATTTAATTGTAGATTTGCTAGTAGTTAAATCAACATTTAAAGTACAATATTTATTATCTTTTTTCCATGTTAGGATGATTTCAGTATCACTTGAAGGTTCAACAGTGAAGTCTCCATCAAATGCAGGATAATCATTTCTAAAGTCAATTAGCTTAAGTAATCTTTGAACTACCTCTTGACTATATGCTTTATCAATTTCTTCTAAAGTAAAGTTATGTCTATTAATTTCACGACCTTCTCCAGTACGAGTAACATTTTCAACATCATTTTCGCCAGCTAATAACCCAACATAATAAACTTGTGGAATACCAGGGGCAAAGAATTGAATTGCTCTTGCGCTTAAGTATGCATCATCATTGCATCCTAAAACTGAATAGTAAGAACATCTTATTTGATGAACATCAAATCCATCTGGACTCTTATGAGCATCAGAATGAACTAAGCTTAAATTTGCACCATGATTTAAGCAATGATCAACAATCTTTCTAGCATCAGCTGTAGATACTAAATCATCAAGATCAGGTTTTACAGGAATACCATCATGGCAATCTAACATTGTAAATTGATTAGTTGGTCTGTTTTTTAAGTAGTCAGTAAGTGCTGAACTTGATTTGTTAACTAATGTGCTAAGTATAGTATATGGTAATATAAAGTCATATATATAGTTACCGTATTTAGCTAACTTATATTGAGTAGTATAGTGGGAATGAACTTCAGGTAATAAATCAATATCTAAAGATTTAGCTAAATCAGATACCCAGTCTAAGAACTTATATATTTCAGGTTCAACGAAGAAACAACTAGTTCCAAGTTTCTTTATTACATATCCAACAGCATCAAGTCTTACAATTTTAACATTGTTTTTGTGGAAGTTTTCAAAGAATTCCTTTAATAAGGCTCGTACAGCTTCAGAATTTATGTCTAAATCAATTTGTTCTGAAGGTGTTTCTTTACCAAAAGTAGTCCAAACAGAAACTTCTTCACCTTTTATATTAAATGTTGAATAAGGAACTTGTCTACGTAAGAACATCTTATTTATATCTTCCTGAACTGGTTTGCCATCGGACCATATTTTATCTAATGTTATAAATAAATTTGCATATTTTGAATCTCGCCCATTCTTTAAGAAATCTTGGAAAAATACAGAGTTTTTAGAAATATGATTAACCATTAGATCAAGAAGGATATCATAGTTTTCAGCTAATTTACGAATATCTTCCCAAGTACCAAATTGAGGTTCTATTTCTAAGTAAGTTAGTGGCGCGAATCCCCTATCTCCTGATGATGGGAATGGAGGAAGTATATGAATACCACCTTTAAATGTTTTTGGAAAATATTTTGTAAGAACATTATTTAATGTTTTTAAATCTCCACCAAGAGAATCAGGATAAGTTATAAGTTGAACTTTATTTTTAACTGCCATTTTTATATCTCCTCTTAATTAATTATATATTATAAATTGTTTTTAATTCTTCTATTGAAGGCAATTTAGCAATTGCTCCTACATGTTTAAGTTTGAAGGCACTTGTTGCAAAACCTATATTTAAAGCTTCTTTTAAAGTGTAATTGCTAGTTATAGCTGTGTAGAATCCACCCCAGAAAGCATCTCCAGCACCAGTTGTATCAATAACTTCAGTAGCTAAAGTATTGAATTTGATAGTTTTAGTTCCGTCAGAAACTATTGCACCATATTTACCTAAGGTCATTATTACAAGCTTTGCACCACACTCTATAAATTTGTTTACATGATTTTCAGGAGTATCAGGTCCAAAAATTCTTTCAGCATCAACTTCAGAAGGCTTTATAATATCTACTTTACCTATAAGGTTTTTTATATATTCTATTCCATCATGTCCTTCTTCCCAAATCATTTCGTGATAATTTGGATCAAATCCTATAAGAACATTATTTTTTCTAGCTTCTTCAATAACCCTTTCAATCATTTTTCTTGATTTTGATTGAGAAATAGGCCAGCAAGAAAAATGAACTATTTTACTATTTTTTAATGTTGAATCTATGTCTGAATTATATTCTAAGTTGTAATCTGCACTACGATAGAAAATTGGTAGTGGAGTTTCTTTGCTCTTAGTTACAAGTACCATACTTGTAGAATGATTTACTGAGTTAATTAAGTTTGTGTCAATGTTATTGTTTTTTAAGTGATTAATTAAAAACTTACCTAATCCGTCATTTCCAACGCAAGCTGTTATAATAGGATTACCACCAAGTCTTTTTATATTCATAGTTATATTAGCCGGTGAACCACCAAAAAATCTTGAATATTTATTGGAGTTGAAATTAGTATCATAATCATCAGAAATCATATCTACTAAAATTTCCCCAATTGTAAATACGTCATTTATTTTATCTTGGAATTGTATAGTATTACTAAAATTAAACATTGTTACCTCCAAATAGTTTTCTATAACTAGAGTATAGATATTATTTACTAATATGTCAATCGCTTGACATATAAAATTAATTTTTTTAAGTTTAAAAATATGGATAATTTTACAAAAAAATAGATGGTATAATATAAGGAGATAATAAAAATATATATGAATGATAAAGGGTGAGAATAATTTAAGGAGGATATTATGGGGAAATATAGCTTAGATTTAAAGGAATATGCAAGGCTTGCTAGAGAAGTTGCAGCTGAAAGCTGTGTATTATTAAAAAATGATAATAATACACTTCCACTAAAAAAAGGAGATAAGGTAGCAGTTTTTGGTCGAAGTGCTTTTAATTATTATAAAAGTGGATTAGGTTCTGGAGGACTTGTAAATACAAAATATGTGGTAAGTATATTAGATGCTTTAAGGAATGAAAAGGATATTGTTTTAGATGAAGATTTATTAGAAATATATAGTGAGTGGATTAAAGAAAATCCATATGATGAAGGACATGGATGGGGAACTGTACCTTGGTCTCAAAAAGAAATGAAATTAGAAGATTATATAGTAAGAGTAGCTAAGGAAAATGATATTGCATTAGTTATGATAGGCCGTACTGCAGGTGAGGATCAAGATAGTAAAAATGAGGCTGGAAGTTATCTTTTAACAGATGTTGAAAAAGATATGATAAAAAAAGTGAGCCAAGCATTTAAGAGAACTGTAGTAGTTTTAAATGTTGGTAATATTATAGATATGAAATGGGTAGATGAGTATAACCCATCAGCAGTACTTTATGCTTGGCAAGGTGGGCAAGAAGGGGGAAATGGAGTTGTTGATGTTTTAACTGGAAGAGTAAATCCATGTGGAAAGTTAACTGATACTATTGCAAAAAATATAGAAGATTATCCATCTACTAAAAATTTCGGAGATCCAGAGAGAAATTATTATGAAGAGGATATTTATGTAGGGTATAGATATTTTGAAACTTTTGCAAAAGAAAAGGTTATGTATCCTTTTGGATATGGATTATCATATACAAGTTTTGATATTAAGGGGAAATTACTTGAATCAACACATGAGGAAATAGTTGTTGAAGCAAATGTAACTAACAATGGCAATATGTCAGGGAAAGAAGTTGTACAAGTTTATATAGAAGCGCCACAAGGTAAACTTGGAAAGCCAGTAAGAGCTCTTGTCGGATTTAAGAAGACAGGTATTATTAAACCCGGTGAATGTGAAAAGTTAATAATAAATATACCTAAAAGTTATATAGCATCTTATGATGATAGGGGTGTAGACGGATATAAATCTTGTTATGTCTTAGAAGAAGGTTTATATAAGATTTATATAGGATCAGATGTTAGAAATGCTGAAGAATCAGGGCAATACGATGAAAAATTTACAATAGTAGAAAGTTTAGAAGAGGCTTGTGCACCAATAGTTTATTTTAAAAGAATTAAGCCTGTATTAGATGAAAATAATAAATTTAATATAGAAAATGAAGAAGTTCCTGTGAGAAGAATAAATCCTAAAGAGAGAATGTTTAAAAATCGTGATGAAGAAATAATTTATACAGGGGATAGAGGCTATAAGCTTGCTGATGTATTTGAAAATAAAGTAAAGTTAGATGATTTTGTAGCACAGTTAAGTTACAATGATTTAATTTGTATGTTTAGAGGAGAGGGAATGTGTAGTCCTAAGGTTACTCCAGGAACAGCAGCTGCATTTGGTGGAATTACTAAATCATTAAGAAACTTTGGAATACCTGTTGCATGTTGTGCTGATGGTCCATCAGGTATAAGAATGGATTGTGGAACAAAGGCATTTTCACTGCCAAATGGGACAGCATTAGGATGTACGTTTAATGTTGATTTAGTTAAAAAACTTTATAAAATGACTGGAATAGAGTTATGTAGAAATAGGATAGATTCTCTTTTAGGACCTGGAATGAATATTCATAGAAACCCATTAAACGGAAGAAACTTTGAGTACGTATCAGAAGATCCAATACTAACTGGAAAGATAGGTGCAGCTCAAGTTATTGGTATTCAAGAAGCTGGATCTACAGCAACAATTAAACATTTTTGTGCCAATAATCAAGAGGCTTCAAGGCGTTTTGTAGATTCAATAGTATCAGAAAGAGCACTTCGTGAAATTTATTTAAAAGGATTTGAAATTGCAGTTAAAGAAGGTAAAGCACGCTCTGTTATGACTACTTATAACCCTGTAAATGGGATATGGACAGCAGGAAGTTATGATTTATGTACTACTATTTTACGAAAAGAATGGGGATTTGATGGTATAGTAATGACAGATTGGTGGGCAGAAGCAAATACTGAAGGTGAAAAGTCTACAAGAGGAAATAAAGCTCCTATGGTGCTAGCACAAAATGATTTATATATGTGTGTATCAAATTCATTAGAAAATCCTGAAAATGACAATGTTAAGGAAAGGTTTGAAGCTGGAGAAGTTACAAGAAGTGATTTGCAAAGAAATGCTAAAAATATATTAAAATTTATTATGAAATCACAAGCAATGTTACATGAGCTAAATTTAATAAGTAAAGAAGATTTAGAAGAAATTAATGCACAAGATGATGATGGGAATATTTCACTAGGGGATATTGTTTATTATTATGCAGATAAGGATAGCAATGATATTATTATAGATGCAAGCAGTTTTAATAATAAAAAAGGTAATTCAGAAGTGTTTGGAATAACTTTAAATGAACTTGGACTTTATAACATTGAAGTAACAATGAAATCAGAACAAGGTCCATTAGCACAGTTACCGCTTTCTATTTATTATGATAATGCATTAAAGGAAACTATTACTATTAGAGGAACGGAAGGTAAATGGGTTACTGAAAGTAGGGAGCTTGGATTTGTTTTTGGGGTAAATCATTATATTAAATTATACTTTGGAGCAAGTGGACTAGATATTGATAAAGTAGTTATTAAATTTGTTGGTAAAGGAAAGTTACCATTTTAAAAAAAAGATAAGAAAAGTGTAGTTGCCTTTAGGGTCAATTAAATATTTAACTTGACCTTGAAGGTAATTTGTGGTCATAGATAGTTGGGTTTCTAAGGCTTATAGGGGGAAACTGGAATTGCTTTATATACATTAATATATAATTCTTATGGAATGAGACTAGTTGCACATGAGCCTTTTGCTTCTATTGAAGTAGAAATAAGTGATTATAGAAACCATTTTTTGTGAATTGAGTATACAAGCTAATTCTATACTGGAAAAAGATATTTTTATATTTTCTAAATAAATTTTTGCTAAAATAAATATCTACAACTATATCTTTATTAACTATCCCTAAGTATGCTCATCATACTATATTTTTATTATACAACATTTAGACATATATTAATGACATATGGTCATAGTTTTAAATTATATCTAAAAGTATAATATAACTATAGCATGAAAACGTTGTATAGAAATGGAAACATATATAAGTAGGAGGATAATATGGGAATTGTATTTAATGAAGATAATAAATTATTTCACATTCAATCAAAAAGGACTAGTTATATTTTAAGTGTTTTAGAAACAGGACATTTAATTAATCTATATTGGGGAAGAAAAATTAATTCTAATAAAATAAATTATGTAGTTAAAAAGAGGGCGTGTGGAAGCTTTTTAGCGGATTTAGACAATATAGATGCATTGCACTTAGAAGTTATAGCACAAGAATATCCAAGCTATGGAAATCCAGATTTGCGTTCACCTGCAATTCAAGTAAAGCTAGCAAATGGAACTACAGTAACAGATTTTAGGTATGAGAGTCATGAAATTTACAGAGGAAAGAAAAAACTTGAAGGATTACCTGCAACTTATGCTGAAAAAGAAGATGAAGTAGAGAGTTTAGAAATAACATTAAAAGATGAAGTAGCTAACTTAAGAGTTATATTATCTTATACTGTATTTGAAAATTATGATTCAATAACAAGAAGTTGTAAAGTTATAAATGATAGTAATGATGAAGTTGATATATTAAGAGCTTTAAGTGCGAATGTTGATTTTACACATAGTGAGTTTGATTTAATTCAATTATCAGGTTCTTGGGCTAGGGAAAGACATATAGTAAGAACAGCTTTAAGAAGTGGTGGACAATGTATTGAAAGTAGAAGAGGAGCAAGTAGTCATGCTCAAAATCCATTTATAGCATTAGTAAGTAAAGATGCAACAGAAGATAAAGGAGAGGTTTATGGATTTAATTTAATTTATAGTGGAAACTTTTTAGCTAGTGTTGAAGTAGATATGCATAGTAATGCAAGAACACAAATTGGTATAAATCCATTTGATTTTACTTGGAATTTAGAATCAGGGCAATCATTCCAAACACCAGAAGTTGTTATGGTATATTCACCTAATGGATTAACAGGAATGTCTCATATTTATCATGATTTATATAGAGAAAGATTATGTAGAGGAGCTCATAGAGATAAGGAAAGACCAATACTTATAAATAATTGGGAAGCAACATATTTTGATTTTAATAATGAAAAAATTAAAGAGATTGCTAAGGAATCTAGTAAGCTTGGGATAGAATTATTTGTTTTAGATGATGGTTGGTTTGGAGAAAGAAATAATGATGATTGCTCACTTGGAGATTGGTTTGTAAACGAGGAAAAGCTTAAAGGAGGATTAAATTCTTTAGCTACAGATATTAATAAAATGGGAATGCAATTTGGTTTATGGTTTGAACCAGAAATGATTTCACCAAAAAGTAAGTTATATGAAGAACATCCAGATTGGTGTATTCATATTGATGGAAGAATAAGATCAGAAGCAAGAAAACAGCTTATATTAGATTTATCTAGAGATGAAGTTTGTGAAGCTGTAATAAAAATGCTTACAGATGTGTTGAAATCAGCACCTATATCATATGTTAAATGGGATATGAATAGAAATATGACAGAAATAGGATCAACAGCATGGCCTGCAAAAAAACAAAAGGAAATTGCTCATAGATACATGTTAGGTTTATATAAAATATTAGAAAATATAACTTCTAATTTCCCTAATATACTATTCGAAAGTTGCTCTGGTGGCGGTGGAAGATTTGATGGTGGAATGTTATACTATATGCCACAAACTTGGACAAGTGATGATACAGATGCAATAGAAAGATTAATGATTCAAGAGGGAACGTCATTAGTATATCCAACCAGTTCGATGGGAAGCCATGTATCCGCTGTACCGAATCATCAAGTTCATAGAATTACACCACTTAATACAAGGGGAGTAGTAGCAATGGCAGGAAGCTTTGGTTATGAATTAGATGTAACTAAAATGAATGAAGAAGAAAAAGAAGAAGTTAAAAAGCAAGTTGAGTTTTATAAAAATATTAGAAGTACTGTTCAATTTGGAGATTTGTATAGATTGAAAAGCTCATTTGATAGTAATGAAGCAGCTTGGATGAATTTATCTAAAGATGGCAAAGAAGTAGTAGTAAGTTATGTTAAGAAGTATGCTGAAGCTAATGTAATACCAAGAAGATTAAAAGTTAAAGCTTTAGATGAAAATTCATTATATGAAGTAATTGAAACTGGAGAAGTATTTGGTGGAGATGAACTTATGTATATAGGGCTTGAAATTGGAGAACTTATGGGAGACTATCAAGCTAAGAACTGGACTTTAAGAAAAGTTGATTAAAAATTTATAATATAAATATTAAGATAGCATAAATTTAAATAGTAGTTTTATGCTATCTTTTTTAGAGTTTTAATAATATATCTAACATTTAACCATATTTTAAAAACATTAATACGTTTTCGAGAGCAATAGCTATGATTATAATTAAAATGTAGAAACAAACATAATAGTGATAATAAAACAATTGTAGCAAAAAAAGTAATAACAAGAGAGGTATTAAATATGGAAGTATTAGAGAAAGTAAATAGGAATGAAAGTGACGTTTCTATGAAAACGTTAATTTCTTTTGGAATGGGGAGTTTAGGCAATAATATTATATGTGCAATGATAGGTACATATTTAACAATTTATTTAACGGATAGCTTTGGGATAAGTGCAGCTGCTGTAGGTACATTGTTTTTGGTTGCAAGAATAATCGATGCAATTACAGATCCTATTATGGGAATGATTGTTGATAATACAAAGTCTAAGATGGGGAAGAGTAGACCATATCTTTTATTTGTTCCAATATTCATGGGAATAGCGACGATAATGTGTTTTTCATCACCAAATTTAAGTGATACAGGAAAAATAGTTTGGGTATATATATCTTATATACTATGGGGTATATGTTTTACAGCTATGGATACACCTTATTGGTCATTATCTGCTAATATAACTCAATCAGCACAAGGAAGAACTAAAATTATAACATCAGCTAGAACCATTGCCTTTGGAGGGAGTTTAGTTGTTTCAGTATTTACTCTTCCCTTAGTAGCTAAGTTTGGAAATTGGACGATAGTAGCAATAGTATATTCTATAACAGCTGCAATTTGTACTTGGGTTACTGTATGGGGAGTTAGAGAAATAAATACAAATAGAAAGCCACAAAAACAAGGAATTAAGCAATTAAAAGAACTTTTTAAAACAAATAGACCTTTAAGAATTGTATTAATATCTATGTTAATGTTAGAAATAACTTATGCTCTAAGAAATGGGTTTTCAATATATTATATAAAGTATAATTTCAATGCAGAATTATATATTCCTTTAGTAACTGGAATTAGTATAACAACAGGAATGCTTGGTGGAATTTGTACACCTAGTATAACAAAAATACTGGGAAAAAGAAAAACAGCCTTATTTGGAATAGCAATTAATGCTATTGGCTTTTTATCAATATTTTTATTAAAATATTCAAACTTAAAAATGATGTTAGTGATAAATGCTTTTATGGGGCTTGCTGAAGGGGCAGCTAATATATCTTTAGCATCAATGGTTGCAGATTGTGTTGAATATGGGGAATGGAAAACAGGTAAAAGATCAGAGGGAATGATATTCTCTTCAAATATATTTAAAACAAAACTTGCAAGTGCAATAGGTGGGGCTTTATGTGGATATGTATTAGCATTTGTTGGATATGAAGCAAATGTAGCACAAACCGTAAATACATTAAATGGAATACATATAATGTATTCAATAATACCAGGAATAATTGCGGTATGTAGTATTATATCTTTAAGAAGATATAACTTAACTGAAAAAGAATATGAAGCGATACTTGAAGATTTAAATAAAGATGAGCCTTTAGAAACAGCATAATTTATAAAAATGTAAATATAAATAAAAACTGGTTTGTAATAAAAAAATACAAACCAGTTTTGTTTTATTGAGATAAAAGAAATTTTTTAGTTGTTTCTTTTTTTGTATCTCTATATTGTTTAGGGCTAACTCCTTTAATTTTTTTAAATGTTTTAGAAAAGGCTAGAGGGTCACTATAGCCACAGGAGTATGCTATATTAGCAATTGGAAGGTCAGTATTATATAATAATTCAGCAGCTTTAGTTATTCTAAATTTCATTAAGAATTTTTGAGGAGACATATTTAAATTGCTTTGAAAAATGGAAGTTAAATAACTTCTATTTAAACAAATATAATCAGCAATGTCTGTTACCTTTATAGAATTATGATAATTATTTTGAATAAATTCAATTGCTTTATTTATGTAATTATTAGTATTTTCCTCCCTTGTTAATGATGAGGTTTCTTTATGATCTTCACACAGTTTTGAGAAGAATAAGTATAATAATCCTTCAATTTTAAAAGCATCAGAATCAGACATTGTATGATGTTTTAACATTTCTAATACATATTCTTTTAAAGCATCATCTTTTTCATAAGTAAAAATTAAATGTTCAGAATCTAATCCAACAGAATTGAGATAAAGTTTAGCTTTATCACCATCGATACCAATCCAAAGATATGTCCAAGGATTATCTTTATCAGCTTGATAAAATGTAACAACATTAGGTTCGATTAAGAAACCTTGATTTTTTCTAACTTTATATTTATTGTCATTTACATAATAATAGCCTTCTCCATCCAATACATAATGAATTAAATAATTTGGGCGAACAGCTGGACCAAATGAATATAAAGGAACACATTTTTCTAATCCGCAGTAACAGAGATATAAATCATTAAAACTTCGATTAGTATTTTCTAAAAAGTATATATCTAACATAAATCCTCCTAAATCTAACATTTAGACATGTGCTTATTAAACCGATATATAAATTTTAAATTAGAAGGATATATATTGCAATATATATTAATTAAAAGATATACTTCAAATAATAAAACTAACATTTAGACATGTTTTAATTACATTAATCTATTTAGAATTATTATAAAAAGTTTTAAAATATAATTATGTAAACGATATAAAAAGAGGGGAATGAGATAATGGGAAAGAAAAAGGTGATAGCAACAATTTTAGTATCAATATCAATGGCAACAACATTATTAACAGGTTGTACAAGTAGTATTAGGATTGGTAATAGTAAAAAGCAGATAGTGTTCTTTAGTAATAAGATAGAAGCTGTAGATACCTATAATAAACTTGTAGAAAAATTTGAAGCCGAAAATCCAGATATAGATGTAGTTGTTAGTGCACCACCAGATGCAACAACTGTATTAAAGACTAGATTAGTAAAAGGTGATGCACCAGATATTATTTCACTATCAGCAGATAGAAGTTTTGCAGATTTTGTAGATGCTAATATATTAGAAGATTTAAGTGGGAAAATAGATTTTAGTGTTATTGATCCGATTTATAATCAAATGCTAAAGGAGTTGGAAATTGAAAGTGTAGATGGAATTTACGGTGTGCCATATGCATTAAATGCAAGTGGAGTTATATATAATAAAGATATATTTGAGGAATTAGGGTTATCAATACCTAAAACATGGGATGAATTTTTAGGGCTAGCTCAAACTGTACAAGATAATGGTATAACACCGTTTTACTTTACATTAAAGGAGTCATGGACTTCTTTACCTGCATGGAACACTATAGCAAGTACTTTAGTTAGTAGTGATTCTTTTAAGAAGGTAAATAGTAAGGAAACTACATTTAATGAAATTTATTCTGAAACAACAGATAAGATTATGAAGTTAATGAAATATGGACATTCTGACAACTTTGGTGTTGGTTATAATGATGGTAATACAGCATTTGCTAACGGGGAGTCTGCAATGTATTTACAAGGTAGTTATGCAATTCCTGCAATTTTAACTGTAAATCCAGATTTAAATCTAGGAATGTTTCCGTTACCTGCATCTAATAATGAAGAGGAAAATAAATTAGTTTCTGGTGTAGATGTATATTTTGCTATTACTAAAGATTCTAAGAATAAAGAGGAAAGTATAAGGTTTATAAACTTTTTATTAGAAGAAGAAAATGCGAAAACTTATATAGATGAACAAAGTGCATTCTCAGCAGTTAAGGGGGTAGTGCAAGAAGATTCAAAATTTGAAGTATTTGATGAATTCTTTGAAAATTCAAGGGTTGTTGACTTCCAAGATCATTATTATCCAGCAGAATTACCAGCATCTGATATGATACAAACATATCTTTTAGATGGGGATAAGAACAAGTTCTTAAATAATTTTCAAAAGGAATGGTTAAAGGCAAATAGACAGTATATTAAAGAATAGTATGAAGGGGTGAATAGAAATGAAAAAAAGAGATATATTTTTCTTGTGTACAATAATACCAATGATAGTTGTATTTTTCTTATTTCACACATTCCCGTTATTAAAAGGGGTAATGTATAGTTTTACTAATTTTAGAGGTTTTGGAGATTTTGATTTTATTGGATTAATGAATTTTAAAGATTTATTTACTGATTCAAGGGTGCTAAATTCATATATGTTTACCTTTAAATTTGCTATAGTTACAACAATAATAGTAAATTTAATAAGTTTAACATTAGCATTAGCGTTAAATTCAAAAATAAAATTTAAAACTACATTAAGAGGATTATATTTTTTACCTAATATTTTAGGTGGATTAATTGTAGGATATATATTTAATTATATTTTTACATTTATACTTCCAAAGTTAGGTGAAGTTATGGGGAGTGAAGTTCTTAGTAAAAGCATACTTGGTAGTACAAGCTTAGCCTGGATAGCTGTTGTAATTGTAGTTTCGTGGCAATCGATAGCGTTTAATACTATAATTTACATTTCGGGGCTTCAAACAATTCCAGATGATGTTTATGAAGCAAGTGGAATTGATGGAGCAGGGAAATGGCTACAATTTAGAAAGATTACATTCCCTTTAATAGCACCATTCTTTACAATAAATATGGTTTTATGCATGAAAAACTTCTTAATGGTATTTGATCAAATAATGTCCTTAACTGGTGGGGGACCTGCTCAATCGACAGAATCAATTTCTATGCTTATATATAAAGCAGGATTTGGTGGAAGTCAATTTGGATATCAATCAGCAAATTCAGTTGTATATTTTATAGTTATTGTAGCTATATCATTATTCCAAATTAAAGTATTAGAGAAGAGGGAGGTTCAATTATAATGGCTGAGGTAGGTTTAAAATCTAATAATAGAAGTAAAGTAAAAAAAATATCTTTTATAAAGAAGGAAGATGGAAAAGTTAATTTGCCAATTACTATATTACTTATTATTTGTTCATTAACAATATTATTTCCACTTTATATAACTATTGTTATTGCATTTAAGCAACCATCAGAAATGATGGGGAATATATTATCACTTCCGAAGTCATGGAGTTTTAGTAATTTTAAGCAAGCTATTGAGATGACTAATTTCTTTCATACAATAATGAATAGTTTATTTATAACAGCGGGAGCTGTAGTGGTAACTATTGTTACAAATTCATTAGTTGCATATGCTATTGCAAGAAATATGCATAAAAAGTTTTATAAATTTGTATATTTTTATTTTGTAAGTGCAATGTTTGTACCATTTTCAATGTTAATGTTACCACTTGTTAAGCAAGTAAGTTTCTTTAACTTAGATAATAAAGTTGGTATGATAATTCTTTATATGGTATTTGGTATATCAATGAATACATTGCTTTATGTTGGATATTTGAAGAACATTCCTCTTGAATTAGAAGAGGCGGCTTATGTTGATGGTGCTAAACAATGGACTGTATTTTGGAAGATTATATTCCCTTTGTTAAAGCCGATGCATGCAACAGTTGGAATAATGACAGCTCTTTGGGCATGGAATGATGTAATGATGCCACTTGTAATACTAAGTGAGCAAAGTTCAGCAACATTACCATTAGCACAATATATATTCCAATCAAAATTTGGGACAAACTATAATGTAGCATTTGCTTCATATCTTTTAGCTTTATTACCATTATTAGTATTCTATTTATTTGCTCAAAAATGGATTATAAATGGTGTAACAAAAGGGGCAATAAAATAATTATAAAAATAGAAATGTATAGAGGATAATTTCTGATGAAAAGGAAATTATCCTTTTTGTATTAATTGAGTATTGATAACAACCTAAAGATGAAAGAAGTTATAGTTGTATTAAAAATTTTTTATAGAAATCAAAATCCTCCTTTTGAGAGAAATCTATTATATATTATTAGAATTGACTATTAGTGCAATTCTAAACTCTTTTAAAGTGAATTTAGTATTGCAATCGAGAATTTAACTTTTCATTTTTGAATAAAATTTAGAAAAAAGTATTGACTTGAAGTTAACTCCAGAATTTAACATAGAGATATAAGAAAAAGTCAAATAAGGTTAAAGGTAGTGGAGGAAAGATTATGAGTAACAATATTTTAAGTAAAGTCAATGAACCAAAAGATTTAAAAGTTCTTAGTGGAGAGGAATTAAATATATTAGCTCAAGAAATAAGAGATGTATTAATAAAAAAAGTAAGCAAAACAGGTGGTCATTTTGGACCTAATTTAGGGATGATTGAAGCAACTATTGCAATGCATTATGTTTTTAATTCACCAATAGATAAAATAGTATATGATGTTTCACATCAATCATATCCACATAAAATTTTAACTGGAAGAAAAGAAAGTTTTATTAATCCAGAAAAGTTTGCTGATATTACAGGATATACATCACAACATGAAAGTGAGCATGATTTCTTTACTGTAGGTCATACTTCAACTTCAATTAGTTTAGCATGTGGATTAGCTAAAGCTAGAGATGTTAAAGGACAAAATGAAAATATTATAGCTGTAATTGGTGATGGTTCTTTAAGTGGTGGAGAAGCCTATGAAGGTTTAAACAATGCTGCAGAATCAGGAAAAAATATAATAATAGTAGTAAATGATAATGACATGTCAATTGCAGAAAACCATGGTGGATTATATAAAAATTTAGCAAAACTTAGAGAAACTAATGGAACTGCAGAAGATAATTTCTTTAAGTCTCTAGGATTTGAATATTTTTATGTAGAAGAAGGAAATAATGTTGAAAATCTTATAGAAGCATTTAATAAAGTTAAAGATACTAATCATCCAGTAGTAGTTCATATCCATACAATTAAAGGTAAAGGATTTGAAGAAGCAGAAGCAAATAAAGAAGCTTTTCATTGGGTAATGCCATTTGATTTAGAAAATAAAGAATCAAATAAAATTGAATTTCCAGAAGGTTACACAGATATTTTAGGGAAATTTTTGGTTGAAAAAGCTAAAGAAGATAAAAAAATCGTAGCAATAACAGCGGCAACCCCAGGGCCAGCTGGATTAAATTATTTCAGACAAGAAGAAAGCCTTAAGGAACAATATGTAGATGTTGGGATAGCAGAAGAACATGCAATAGCCCTTGCATCAGGAATAGCTTCACAAGGTGGAAAGCCAGTAGTATCAATTTTAAGTTCATTTGTTCAAAGAACTTATGATCAATTATCACAAGACCTTGCAATAAATAATAATCCTGCACTTATTATGGTTTCTTGGGCAGGAATAACTGGTGGAGATGTTACACATTTAGGAATATTCGATATACCATTAATATCTAATATACCTAATATAGTATATCTTGCACCTACAAATAAAGAAGAGTATCTTGCAATGATTGAATGGGGTATAGAACAAAAAGATCACCCAGTAGCTATACGTGTACCAAATGGGAATGTTATAACAACTGGAGTAAGTGTTGAACCTAATTTTGGTGATTTAAATGTTTATGAAAAAACTATACAAGGAAATGAAGTTGCAATTATTGGACTTGGATCATTCCATGACCTTGGAAGAAAGGTTCAAGAAAAGTTAAAGGTAGATACTGGAATAAATGCAACGTTAATAAATCCTAGATTTATTACAGGTATTGATAAGGAGATGTTAACGGATTTATTAGAGAGTCACAAATTAGTAATTACTTTAGAAGATGGAGTTCTTGATGGTGGTTTCGGAGAAAAAATTTCTAGATTCTATGGTGATAAAGATATGAAGGTATTAAATTTTGGTGCTACAAAAGAATTTACAGATAGAGTATCAATGGAAGAATTATATGAAAGATATCATTTAACAGAAGAGTTAATTGTTGAAGATATTAAAAATGCATTAAAATAGTAACAATAATTAAATAATATATTAAAAGCGGTTATAGAAATAGGTTCAAAAGTTACTACCTATTTTATAATCATTAAAGTATATATAGGTATTTGATATAAGTATTAGTTATATATAAGTGTTGAGTCATATAATATATGTGTATAGATGAAGTAGAATGAATAAGGAGGCATTGTAGAAATTTTATTGTTAAAAATAGAATTTTTACAAGTTAAAATATGAAACTTAATGAATTTTTAAATTATATGAATAGTGGATTAAATATAGAGGGTGGATCGGAAGTTCATAAATATATGATAGAGCTTAGTCAAGAAGCTATGAAGGTTACATGTGAATTAAACAATTCTTATCATGAACCACAAGAAATCCGTAGATTGTTTTCTAAATTAATAGGTAAACAGGTGGATCATAGTTTTGCTATGTTTCCACCTTTCTATACTGATTGTGGAAAGAATATTAATGTTGGTAAAAATGTATTTATTAACTCAGGATGTAGATTCCAAGATCAGGGGGGAATTCGTATTGGAGATGGTACATTAATAGGGCATAATGTTGTAATTACAACTCTTAATCATAATTTTGAACCAGAACTACGTAGTGGTATGAAACCGGCACCAGTTATTATTGGGAAAAATGTGTGGATTGGTGCTAGTGTGACAGTTGTTCCAGGGGTAACTATTGGGGAGAATGCGATTATCGCAGCAGGATCGGTAGTTACTAAGGATGTTGATTCTAATACTGTTGTTGGTGGAGTTCCAGCAAAGTTAATTAAAACTATAGATAAACACTATAGAGGGCTTAAATCATTTGAAAAAAAGTATAAAAACATATGACAATGGAATATAAAAAAATGTTATTAAAAGTTTGTGAAATTTGTGTAATTATAAATGGATATACAATAATAGATGTATATCCATTTATTTTTAATTGAAATTAATATTATTATTTCTGTAATCAATAGGAGTAACTCCATAAGACTTCTTAAAAATTTTATAGAAGTGAGTACTATTAGAATAACCTACGGAATCAATAATTTTATTAATTGAAATATCAGGATTTTTCAAAAGGGCACATGCATTTTGAAGCTTAATATCTTGAATTATATTTATAAATGTTTTACCAGTGTACTCTTTTAATATACGTGCCATTTGTCTCTCACTATAATTAAACTTAATTGAAAGTTGCTTTAAAGATATTTCTTTATAATTACTTAATATATAATTTAAAATATACATTACATTTCTATCAGTATGGGTTCCAACAGGATTTGGAACTATTATATTTTTAGGATCAGTTCTAAGAAGTCTTATAAAAAATGAAGACATCATAGATGTTAACATTCTATCACAATATCTCAAATCATTAGTAAACTCTTCATACATTTCTAAAGCATAATTAATACTATGTATGTCATCTTGATTAGTAAATAATAAATAAGATTCTGATTTGCTAGAATATAAGCAGTGAGAAAAAAATGCTGATAATATATCATTAGATTTAATTAGTTCAAAAAATGACTTTTCAAAAGTGCTTGACCTAACTAGTAAATTTAAAACTATACAATCATCAGTAAAAATACTAAGAGCATGAGTAGTATTAGGGGCTATTATACATACATCACCCTTTTTTAGCTTTAGATTATAATTTCCTATATCA
The DNA here is from genome assembly GCF_019734375.1 of Clostridium sp. K04. NCBI lineage: Bacteria > Bacillati > Bacillota > Clostridia > Eubacteriales > Clostridiaceae > Clostridium > Clostridium sp. K04. Next base: position 39,329 of record NZ_JAASHD010000026.1, on the reverse strand, counting down.
TTACTGCAGAAACCGTTTAACACGAATATAATTTCAAAGAAACTATGTGAATGAATGAAACAAGGACTGTATCTAAGGTGCTTACTAATAATAACATCATTTTCTTTAGGAAATAAAGTTTCAGTCATAGATTCTTTTTTAGAGGAGATTTTAATTGGATCTTTCAATTTACTTACATCTAAATTTAGTTTTTCTAAAAATGAATCAATGGTTTGGGGAATTTTAGGTTTATCAAATTCAAAATTAGGATTATTAAAAAAAATATCTTTATATGTAAGCTCAATATTATTTAATGGTAAATAATAATTTATATCTTTTAAATTCATACCAAATCACCCTTTTATAAAATTTAAGATTATATAAATATAATACATATATTTTACAGGCTTGTCATTAAAATGTTTACAAAAATATGTCAGAAAAGGTTTGTGCTTTATGACGGTTATAAATATAGAGTGTTATCTTCTTATGTAATATTATAAATTTAATGAATGCTTAATTATATAAAAAAGTGAAAACGTTTTGTGGGTATAAACTAAGTAATTCAATTTTAGAATAAAGGGAGTTTGAGGAAAATGATAAAAAAGTGGATTAAAATTTCAATTCTATTGGCAACTATAACAAGTACAACTATGGGGTTAATCAGTTGTGGGAATAGTGTTACTAATACTAGTGGAAACAATATTGAGAGTAGTGAGCAGGCTCAGGTATTAAATGATGGAAGTAAATTAAAGTTAGCAAAGAATGAGGATGGAACAGATACTAACTATTATTATTACAATGCATATGAAGATGGATTTACACCTACAAGGGCAGATGTAGTTATACCTACTTATTATATTTTTGCAGGAAGTAAAACTCAAGAGGAAGCAAATAAAATTGTGGAAGAACTAAATATGATAAATAATTTAGAACAATGGGGTGCACAAGTTTATGTAGTAAATCCATTAAATGAAGAAGGATATGGAAATGATGACAAGGAAGCATTTATTGATTTAGTAGGTATAGGAGTTAAAAATGTAAAAGTAATTGGTATAGATTAAGGTAGTACTTTTGTGAATAATTATATATCACAATCATGTTATTTTGTAGCTGGAATGATGCTTTATGGTGGAGAGATAAATGAAAATTTAGAAAAAAATGATGTAGTTCCAGCATATTTAAGTAATTCAAATGAGAATGTTCAAGCATTTTATAAGCATATAAATGAGGCGACAGAAGAAGAAAATAGTGATAAATATACTATTTATAGAAATAAAGATAATTCACTTCAAGCTGTAGCAGTATCAAGTAAAGAGGAGGATTTATCTGAAGCCTTTAATAATGCATGGGAAAGTATTTTTTCACAAAATTATCGTCAACATAATGATATATCTGAATTTTATAATCTTAGTGCAAGAGATGTAACTGATAGCTATGATTTAATAGAAATTCCTATATTTGAGGATTTAGATATATCTTATAATCAAATGATTGATGAAAGTGTTACTGGAATGAGTGGCAAATATACATGGTTTGAGTATGTTCCTAATTCTATAAATGAAAGTGAAAATGAATCAGTCCCCCTAATAGTAAATTTACATGGTAATCAAAATGACCCAAGATTACAAGGTGATTCAACAGGTTGGCCAGAATTAGCTGCTAAAGAAAACTTTATTATGGTAGCTCCTGAATGGCAAGACAAAGAAGTGAACTTTTTTGGATGTGATGGATTAGGTGAGGAAGGTGTTATGAATTTGATTAAGGATTTAAAGGTTAAATACCCTCAAATAGATCCTTCAAGAATATATTTAACAGGACTTTCAATTGGTGGAGCAGAATCATTTTTATTAGGTGCAAAATATAGTGATGTTTTTGCAGCTGTAGGAATTGTAGCAGGTGTTAATGTATTTGCAGAGGAAGTAACAGAAATCTCAGAAAATTATACTGGTGGGGAAGTACCTCTATTATATATATGTGGAGATCATGATTTCTTCCAAATGATACCTGTAGATGGAAGTAGCCAATATGGAACTCAATATTTATATGGAGATCAGGTTTGGGATGAGGATGAAAATACTCATATTTTTAGTTCATTACAAGCATACCAAAAGATAAATGGTTTAGAAGTAACTGAAATGGATATGAGTAAAAATGAATATTATGGAATTGGACTGGATAATCAGCAATGGACCAAATTAGGGGATAAGGATATGTATACAGGTACATTATCAAATGAAAATGGAGTAGTAATGGAATTAGCAGCAGTTAAGGATTTAGCACATTGGAATTACAAGCCCGAAGCAGAATATATTTGGAATTTCTTTAAAAATTACGAAAGAAATATTGAGAATGGAGAGCTTATATTTAAATAATAGGTATATGAGTAAAAGAGCAAGAGTTTATCCAACGGGTTCCGTTTTAAGGTGCAAAAGTTGCTAATCAAGTTAAAATCTCAATCAAAATCACATGTGAAATCACATTACGATTCACATGTGATTTTTTTTATTAAATTGTTTATATTGCTTATTTTAGGGAATAATTATAATATAGAAATGATTGAAAATCACATAGCAAATCACAGGGTAAATCACATATAAAATAAAAAAATAATAGTTTTATTATCTTTGTGAATAGGTATGTGATTTTATATGTGAATACGTATGTGATTTATACCTAAAAGAAAGGAGTTGCGGAGGTGAAGTATATAAAACCTAAAAAAGAAAATAAGAAAAAGGTTTCTTTGGAATTATCAACAAGAACACTTGCTATATTAGAGCATTACTCTAAATACACTCAATATAGCGAAGAAGAAATACTGGATATGTTTTTATTAAACCTATTAGATGATACTAATTTTATAGAATGGGTTAATAAGCAAAGATACAATAAGAAAATACTTGCTTCATTGTATGATACTATTAGTGATTCGGAGTTGAAAAATAATGAAACTAAAGAGATTGTCAGATAAAACTGTTAGTAAAGTAAAAGTTATTCCACCTATTACTCAAGAAGAAGTTAATCAGAGGGAAATAGACTATACCACTTTATCAAAGATGGAGTTTTCGAGAAAATATGGATACCTTCTATATACCCCAGTAGAATTAGTTGTTGATAAAAAATCTTATAACATTCAAACTAACTTTTGTGCTAATCCCTTTTGTAAATGGTATGGTAAAGAGCAATTAAAGTATAAGAATCTAAAGGGGAATCCTTCTCGATATATGATTACAGGAAAGAGTTTTAAATCAATAAAGTGTAATGATATTAATGATGATACTATTGATAAACCTGTAATAAGAAGTTATGCGGCTCCTTATTCAAATTGGGCAATGGCAGAAGAAATTAAAAGGTTAATAGATATTAATACTACAGTTCCTATTGAGCCAGATTATATATTCCATAAAGAAGATTGTTGTGAAAAAGATTTAAATCCGCTTGATAATCCTGATAGTTTTTATAGACGTGGCAAAAGTTCAAGCAACTCTCAAAAGTATCAGTGCAAATTATGCAAGAAAATTGCAAATGTCTTACCAGAGCAGAAGGAATGTTTTACTTACTATCAAAAGAAGAATGATATACTACCTCTGTTTATGAAACTAATACTAAGTAGAACTCCTGTAACAAGAATATGTGAAATATTAGATATTGGCAGTAGCACTTACTACAATAAGTTAGAATGGCTATATAGAAGGTGTTTAGAATTTCTTGAGCGATATGAAGATAAGAAATTAAAGAATACTCATTTTGATACATTATGGCTTAACACTGATAAATTCACTTATCATCTTAACAATGTTAGAAAAAAGGGACATGGTAAAAATTCTATTTTAGAAAAAGAGAAACCTTTGTTTCCTACAAGTATTGTAGCGACTACGGATTCGAGAAGTCGATATATATTTAGAGCAGATGTTGCTTTTGACTTCACAACCTCCGTAAACGAAGTTAAAAATGACTATATAAAATATAAGGAAGATAAGTTGAATACATATTTGCAAAAGACAAGTAAGTATAAAGTATCTAAAATAACTAATGATTCTACTTTAAGTGAATTGGAACTTTTTTTAAGAGATTTAGAAGTTAGACAATCGTATGTAGATGGATTTCATGTTAATTCAACATACACTACTTATGCACATCATTGGCTAATAAATAAATTATTGAATGTTGATAAATTATTTATAGTTACAGATGAAGATACTGCCTTACTGACTTCTCTTTTGAGGATACATAAAGAAGGTATTTCTAAGAATGATACTCATATTTTTACCTGCAAGGTTGATAAAGAATTAGATAAGAATGAGGCATATAAACAATATTTAACTCATAAAGAAAATATTAAATTATGGCAAGAGGCTAATAATTTAAAAGATGGTTTAGGTAAATCAGCCATAGACCTATTGGCTCATACTATATTTAATAACGATATATATATAACACAAACAATTAACGAAAAAGATTATGTTGTTGGAACTAATGATTCTATCCCCCATCCATTTCCTTATAAGGATGAAGGAAATAGATATATTAATTGTGTTACAGATTTATCTAACCTTAATTGTTATGAATTAGCAGAGATAATGTACAGAATAGATTTGAGGTCTATAAACACATTTTTCAATCAAATAAGAAGAAAGGTGTCTATATTAGAAAGACCATTGTCAGGAGGCAGAGGGGAAGGGAAAAGTTATATATATGCTAACTTCAACCCTAAATATGCTCAATATATGATAACTATTCTAAGAACATATTTAAACTTCTGTGAGACACATAAATATAAAGGTGAGGAAGTAACGCCTGCTATGAGGCTTGGGATAGCAAAAAAGAAATATAAAATAGAGGATATATTATATTTTAAATAAGTATAATACTAAACATTATAAATTTAGTCTTTGTTTTTAAAATATGCAAATAACTACAACATAAAAAGATGTCCAAATGTTATCAAGAGTAAATTTTTAAAAAGATACTAAAAATCAAATCTTTATATATTATATATGTGTAGTATGTAATATTAATAAAGTCCAGCAAATTGCTGGACTTTATTTCGCAATTTAAAATTGTTCGCTAAATCAACTCTACAAATTGGAAGTTATTCCATTTTCCATGCTCCGCCTTTGCTCTCGTAATAGTTTTGCAATGCATGGACTACTTCTGGAATAGTTTTTAAGGAATTAATATCTATTTCCTCATAAACTGTTTCGTCACCCTCAATTTCTAATATTTTACCGTCATCCCTCATTTTTATGTAAAACACCTCAGTTTCACCGCCTAATTCGCAAGTTATAGTAGATTCCATTGTAATACTTTGAGAAGTCGTTGGGAACAGTATGAAGCCGATTAACGCAACAACGATTAATACAAACACAAATATACATTTCTTATCTACTTTCTTAAATAGCACCACGAACATAATGAGAAGAAATATAATACCCAAAATGCTGTTTTCTAAATTTGTCTGCGAATAGTAGAACTTCATGCAGTTGTTAATCGTATCAACTAACATCCCCGCAACAGGAAGTGCATACAACACACTACCCCAAACTGTCTTTTTGTTCCAATAGAACAAGACATAAGCTACAAGTCCGCAAAAAACAGCTATACCAATCCAGTGGAATAGATGGTTCCATTGGAGAAACTTATCAACTGTTACATTTGGGGTAAAAAAATCAATGATACCTTGTAACAAATAATAACTGATACACATACTGGATAAATATGAGAAGGTATTTATCATTGCATTTTTATTTGAAGAACTAAAGTAAATCACAAATGTTGTTGAGAATATCCAAAAGCCAAAAGAGCTTGCAATAGAACTCCAACCCCATAAATCATCATTAGGATAAAAATTCAATAATTCAGTAATCAGACCAATAATTGCACCAAAACATATTACCTCTATATATGATTTTTTCGCATACTTAGATTTCATGTCTTTCCTCCTTTCAAATTTATAACAATTGTTCATTACTTGTTTAATATTATTATAACACAATTTTCTATTTAATCTCAAAAATTCCTTCTATTATTAATATATGTATAACAAAAGATTCCAAATCAAATAAATGATTTAGAATCTTAGTGATTTATTATGTGATTTAGTATGTGATTATTACTGTGATTTGTTATGAGATTTTATATCTTTGCACCTCAAAACGGAACCCGTTGGAGTTTATCATGCTCTTTTATTTTTTATAAAATAAATAGAATTATAGTAAACGTATAACATATGTCAGAAATGGTTCCTTTAGTGTGACATTTATAAGCATAGTTAACTAGTAAAATATGTAATATTATATAAATGAACAGAGAAATAAAATATAAATTATTTAGAAATTTAATTTTAAATAAGTATATAATGGGAGGAATTTAATGAGGCAGGAGAAGACTTATTTTCAAGGAGACTGGATTTCAAAGGTACCTAGAAAATACAAAGAAGATACGTCAGATTATTATGAAGATAATCCCAATACATTAATAAGAAAAGTTTTTAAACTTAATAAAGAAAATAAAAGATATTATTTAAATATTGGATGTCTTGGTTATTATATATCATACATTAATGGAAAGCGTGTTGGTGATTATGAATTGAATTCAGACTGGACACAATATGATAAAACAATATATTACGATAAGTATGACGTTACAGATTTATTAACTAATGGAGATAATATAATAGCAATTGAGTTAGGGAATGGAATGTATAATCCATCACCATTAAAGTTATTTGGAAAATATAATTTGAGAGATAAACTAAGAGGAATTGGTGAACCCAAAATAATAGCCAACATACAAAATGATGAAGATGAAATTATAGTATCAACTGATGAAAGTTGGAAGGTTGAAGATGGTCCATTAATATTTAATAACTTATATTTAGGAGAAAGAATAGATAATAGACTATACAAAGAAAATTGGAATTTAGTTGATTTCGATGATGATGATTGGACTCAAGCAATTATAGATAATAGCAAAAAGGGTGAATTAGTTTTAAGTCATATTCCTAAAATAAAAAGAAAAAGAACGTTAAAACCCACAAGCATTATAGAAAATTGTAGAGGAAATTTACTAGTTGATTTTACAGAAACTTTATCAGGAGTCATTAATATAGCATTTAAAGGCATAGAAGGAAAACATATTAAACTTATTTATGCTGAAGATGTAAACGATAGTAATGAGGTTGATTGTACTTCTACATTAGTTGGACATGTTGGTATGTATTTAAAAGAAGCAGATATAACATTTACTGGTGGAGCTGGAGCACCTAAAATGGCAGCTCAACAAGACGAAATAATAGCTATATCTGGACTAAATCAATATACTAATAAATTTACTTATCATTCATTTAGATATGTTGAAATAAGTGGATTATCAAAAGAAGATTTAATAGATATTGAAGCAACTTATGTTTATTCAGATGTAGAGATTATAGGTGATATAAATACATCAAGTGAATGGCTAAATACCTTATATGATATTGCGCAAAAAACTAAGTTAAATAATATTCATTCAATATTTGAAGATTGTGCAAGGGAAAGATTAGGTTATGGTGGTGATATAGTTGCATTGGCACCATCTAATTTATATATGTTTGACTTAAGAGATCTTTATAAAAAGATAATGTTAGATTTTAGGCAGGATCAAACTGAAAATGGTGGAATACCTGAAACTGCACCTTATATGGGAATTCAGTCTAATGGAACAGGACAAGGGGAAGGTCCAATATTATGGCAGTTTGTTTATCCTTATATAGTATATAAATGTTATCAATATTATGGAGATAAAGAATTATTAGTTAATGAATATGAATATTTAAAAAAGCAAATGAACTATTTAATTAATATTGGGATAGATGGTTTAGAAGATAAATGTTTAGGGGATCATGGTAGTCCTGAAACTTATGAAAATTTTAAGGTAGGAACACCAGATAAAAAATTAATTGCACATTGTACTTATGTTTTATTCTTAAAATACAATATATATTTTGCAAAATTAATGGATGATTTGATTTATGAAAAATATGAAGAAGAATTAATTAAATTAAAAAAAATTATTGATGATAAGTTCAGGAATCAAGATGGAACTTATGGAGATAAAACACAAAGTGGATATGCATTTGCTATTTTTTCGGGAATTTGCATTAAAGCTTTACCAGTTGCAGAATGTAAAAATGTAATAGATACAGTGGATATAGTTTTACTTGGGCCACAAGTTAGATTCCAAAAGCCACAAATAGAAGCAATGGCTAATGGAAGAATTCCAGTAGAGGTTATTGATATGAGATTTTATGGAACTATGAATGGAAAAGGAGTTCTTGAAAGTGCTTTAGAATTAATTAAATAATTATAGTAATGGAGTGGAGTTTAAATGGAAAGTTTAGAATTAGTAGCATTTGAAATAATAAGTAACGTAGGAATGGGAAAATCATTGGCCATTGAAGCTATTAGAGAAGCTAGAAAAGGTAATTATGAAGAGGCTAATAAAAAAATTGAAGAAGCAAAAGAGTTTTTATTACAAGAACATCATAGTCATACAAGCTTAATACAAAAAGAAGCAGCTGGAGAAAAATTAGAATTTTCTTTAATAATTATGCATGCTGAGGATCAATTAATTAGTGCTGAAACTATAAAGGATTTAGCTATTGAGATTATAGAGATGCATGAGGATTTAAGTAGTAAATAGCTATAAAATACTGTTCACGGTTATAAAATGTGGGCAGTATTTTTATATTATCTTTAAGATATGATAGAGAATAATATTTAAATAATTAATTTAAAAGGAGAAAAGTATGAAGTTTGAAAAGATAAGGCTATGGTATAATGTACTTATTAAGTAGTTAAAAAATCATAGACAATAAGTGTATTGACATCTAAATGAAAGAATGTTACCATTTTGTTCATATAGTGAACAGTTTGAATAAAAAATAAGTAAGGTGAATAAAATGGTACTTATAGATAGATGGATAGAAATTTCAGAGTTTGTAAAAGAAAAAAAATATGCTTCAATAGATGAAATAATGGAAAAATTTCAATTATCAAGATCTACAGTAAGACGTACTTTAATAGCTATGGAAGAAAAAAAGCTATTAAAGAGAGTTCGTGGTGGAGCTGAGGCAATAGAAGAAGTAGATGCAATACTTCCAATGGATTTTCAAGAAGTATTTAATGCAAATAAGGAAGATAAAATAATAATTGCTAAAAAAGCAGCAAGTTTAATACAAGATAATGATGTAATATTTATAGATTCAGGATCAACATGTTTTTATATGATTGATTATATAAAAGCTAAAGAGATAACAGTTGTTACAAATGGAATAATGCATATTCAAAAGCTTATGGCAAAAGGGATAAATACTTATATTTTAGGTGGTTATGCAAAGCCAGAAAAGAACTTAATTATGGGCGAAGATATGGTAAATAAGATAAGTGTTATGAACTTTGATAAAGCCTTTTTAGGGACTATGGGAATAGATGCAAGAAGTGGATTTACTACAATGATGTTAGAAGACGGAGAAGTTAAAAAGGCAGTTATAAAATCATCAGATAAGTGCTATATATTAGCTGATAAATCAAAGTTCAATGTAAGAAAATTCTACACCTATGGTGATTTTACAGAAGCTACAATTATAACAAATTCAGAAATTAAGTTTGAAGAAGGAAAAGCAAAAATAATATATTAGATAAATATGAAAAGCTGATTTATCAGCTTTTTTTTGTGCAAAAAATATGAGAAATATAAGTTTTTTAGCGGGAATAAGGTATAGATAAATTCAGAATTCAGAATGAACCATTTGAATTCTAAGTGTGGAAATGATTCTTATTATGAACTGAATGTGAATTATTGTATTGACAAAAGTTCAATATATGAATAAAATAAGATCATAGAGAATAAATAAATTAATTAATGAGTGGAATAAGGGGAGGAATTATTTATGAGTAATATTAAATTTCCAGAAAACTTTTTATGGGGAGGAGCTACTGCTGCAAACCAATTTGAAGGTGGATATAGAGAAGGTGGAAAAGGTTTAAGTACATCTGACGTTATGACAGGAGGAACACATACTACAGCAAGAAGAATAACTCCTGAACTTGAAGAAGGAACATATTATCCAAGCCATGAGGCAATTGATTTTTATCATAGATATAAAGAAGATATAGCACTATTTGCAGAAATGGGATTCAAGACTTTTAGATTATCTATAAATTGGACAAGAATATTCCCTAATGGAGATGAATTAGAACCAAATGAAGAAGGCTTAAAATTCTATGATGATGTATTTGCTGAATTAAAAAAATATAATATAGAACCATTAGTAACAATATCACATTATGAAACACCATTTGGATTAACAAAAAAATGGAATGGATGGTTAGGAAGAGAAAGTATAGATTGCTATTTAAGATATTGTGAAACTATATTTAATAGATATAAGGATGTAGTTAAGTATTGGTTAACATTTAATGAAATAAATATTTTAACTCATGGACCTGCAGCAGCATTTATGGGTGCTGGAGTAATGTTTGATGATATAAGAGAATTAAAATTTGGCGCATCTGAAAATAATCACTATCAAGAATGTTTCCAAGCTTTACATCATCAATTTGTTGCAAGTGCTAAAGCTGTTCAATTAGGACATTCAATAAATCCAGATTTTAAAATAGGATGTATGATTGCATTTGGAAAATTATATCCATATACTTGTAGTCCTGAAGATGTTTTATTAGCACAACAACAAGAAGAGTTTTCAAATTACTTATGTGGAGATGTACAAGTTAGAGGTGCATATTCAGGATTTGCTAAACGTTTCTTTAGAGAAAATAATGTAGAAATTAAAATGGAAGAAGGCGATTTAGAAACTCTTAAAAATGGAACAGTAGACTTCTATACATTTAGTTACTATATGACAAACTGTGTAAGTAACAATCCAGATGTTGAAACTACAGGTGGAAATTTATCAATGGGATTAAAGAATCCATACTTAGAAGCTAGTGATTGGGGATGGCAAATTGACCCAGTAGGATTAAGAACTACTTTAAATGAAATTTATAACAGATATCAAATTCCAATGATGGTTGTTGAAAATGGATTAGGTGCAGTAGATACAGTAGAAGCTGATGGTTCTATTAATGATGATTATAGAATTAATTACTTAAAAGCTCATATTGAACAAATGAAGGAAGCAATTGGAGATGGGGTTGAATTATGGGGATACACTCCATGGGGATGCATTGATTTAGTAAGTGCAGGAACTGGAGAAATGAAAAAGAGATATGGATTTATCTATGTTGATAAGAATAATGATGGTACTGGAACTTTAGATAGAGCAAGAAAGAAGAGTTTCTATTGGTACAAAAAAGTAATTGGCAGCAATGGTGAAGAATTATAAAAGATAAATTGGTTTTGATAAGATAAGCAGCTATTTTTAGCTGCTTATTTTGCATACTTTTTTCTATATTCATTAGGTGTTAAATTATAATTCTTTTTAAATACATTTTGAAAATAACTTTGACTGGAAAAGCAAAGATAATTACTTATTTCACTGATTGATTTATCTGTAAATTTTAAAAGGCCTTCTGATTCTTCCAATTTTTTAGTCATAATGTAAGTGCTAAGTTCAATATTCATTTCTGATTTGAAAGTTCTAGAAATAAATGATCGACTACGATTAACATGATCAGCTACATCACTGACAGTAATATTTTCGTTAGTTTTAGTTGAAATATACTGAATGCATTTATATACAATATTAGACACCTTATCAGGTAATTTAGTTGAGTTTACTCGTTCAGTAAAATCATACATCATTTGTGATGCAAGATTATTAATTAATGTAATATCATTTAAGTGTTCCATTTGCTGAATATAAGTATCACTTAGTTGATAGGCAGTTTCTATTTCTAATCCTCCCTTGATAGCAGCTCTAGTTATTAATGTAGCAGAAGTTACAAATATATTTTTAGATTGTCTAATATTATCAAGAGCAATTATTCCAGCATTTAAGTTAACTTTATTTCTTAAGAGTTTATTTAACCCATTTAAATCACCTTTTTCAATATAACTTAAATATAATTGTTCAAATTGATAAGTATTATGCATATTTTCATTTTCTTTAGATTCATAGCTTGATTTAGTATAAGCTTTAGATATATAAGATTCATAATTTTTATTTTTATATCCAAAAATATCATCTGTAGTTAAATTATCATTGTTACATAAAAAGTTAATGAAACATAATATTTTTAAAAATTTTTCAAAGGAAATTAAGGCATGATTATCAAAATAGTATTTTAAATCTAAGCTTGTCACAGAAGCATTTTTAAGGGAACTCAATATTGACTTTAAAGTATTCGAATTAGGTTTAGTGCTACTAATTGGTCCAATAATAATAGATGAATTAGTATTTTTTATTTTTACAATTCCGTAATACATATATTCAGATGTAACTAAAAAAGAAAGAATATCTTTTGATGAAAGCAAATCTTTTTCATAGGGTTTTACTAAGAGGTAATCTAAAGTATTATATGATGGAGTTGAAGATATCATATTATTTTCATAGTAGGAAATTGGGATATTTAATATGCCATATAAATGATTACAAAAATCTAGTATAGTTTCTTCGTACAAAACAATCACCTCAAGCACAATTTTACTAAAAAAAGCATTAAATTACAATACCAAAATGTAATCGTTTGTTAATATGTAAATAGAACAAAGGAATACGTTATCATAAATTATTGATAGCTTCATATTAATTTGATTAAAATCATTGGTTAATAACCAAGGGGGATGGAGGAGAAATATGGATATTAATGTAAAGGAAAACAAGAGAAAAGGCTTTAGAATAAGGAAGGAGCTAGGTGTTGATAATTTTGGTGTTCAAAAAACTATGAGATGGTATCACTTTTTAGGTGATGGAACAACTATGCTAGCATTAAATGCACTATCAGGGCTAGTTGGTATGTTAACATACTTTTATACTGATAAGATAGGTTTATCAGCTGGGATAGTTGGTACGATTTTATTAGCTACAAAATTTTGTGATGCTTTTACAGATTTATTTATGGGAAGAATTGTTGATAAAACAAAATCAAAATGGGGAAAAGCTAGGCCATGGTTTTTGTGGATGTCTTTACCGATAGGACTTATAATTATTGCACTATTTTGTATTCCTGCAAATGCATCAAATACTGTAAAAAATATCTATGCATTTATTACTAATATTTTAGCAACTGCAGTAATTTATACTGCTATAGCAATACCATATGGTTGTATAATGGCGACACGTACAAAGAGTATAGCTGAAAGAAGTACAATGGGAATAGTTCGTTCTATATTTGGATATATAGCTGGAATGGTTATTTCTATTTTATTAATTCCAATAACAAATATGTTAGGTGGAGATCAAGCGGCTTGGATTAAAGTTGCAATAGTATTCGGAATTATTTCATTTATTTCATTAATAATAACTTTTGCTACATCTAAAGAACAAGTTGTTGATGTAAAGGAAAATGCTGAAGTTTTAGAAGATGATATTTCATTTAAAGAAAGTATAGTATTATTGTTTAAAAATAAGTATTGGGTTATGATGCTTGTAATTATGTTGATTCTTAATATAACTTATTCATTAAGTGGATCTACTGGTGTTTATTATACAAAATATATTTTAGGTAACGAAAATTTAGTTGGAATAATGGGGGCAGTAGGATTAATACCAGTATTTGTTGGATTTGCTTTAGTTGGACCAATGATTAGATTTTTTGGTTTGTCGAAGACTGCCAAAGTAGCATTCTTAATAGGAATTGCGGCAAGTATAGTACGTGTATTTACTCCTTATAGTTTTATGTCAGCATTGATAGGTGGAGCATTTATAACTTTTTCAACTATTCCTATGATGGCAGTTGGTGGAGTATTAGTAAACAATACTATTGAATATGGTGAGTGGAAATATGGAAAACGTATTGTTGGTATGACAAATAGTGCAAGTGGTTTTGGTTCTAAAATAGGTTCTGGATTGGGAGCAGCAATGATAGGATGGTTCCTAGCTTTAGGTGGATATGATGGAACATTAGCTGTTCAATCACAAACAGCAACTAATATGATTTTATTTATTTGTGTTTATTTACCAGCAATATTATTAGTAGTTATGTATTTAATTCTTAGAAAATATGATTTAGATGAAAAATATCCTCAAATAGTAAAAGAATTAGAAGAACGTAAAGCACAAAAATAGGTTTTAGGGGATAATAAATTTCCTATTAAAAACATATTTATATGAATTAGCACAAATTTACAATAAATAAAATAGATTTTCTTGTATTATAAAGTAAAGGTTTAAATTGGTGGAGGGAATTATTGCTATGGATATTAATTTAATAGGGAATAAATTGGTTCCAAAACAAGAGAATAGTATGAAATGGTATCATTTCATAGGTGATGGTTCAACTCAGTTTGGATTAAATGCCATAACTGGATTAATAGGAATGTTAACGTATTTTTATACAGATAAAATAGGATTATCTGCTGGAGTTGTAGGAACTATATTATTAATTACAAAGATAATTGATGCATTTACAGATTTAGCAATGGGAAGTATCGTAGACAAAACTAAATCAAAGTTTGGAAAGGTAAGGCCGTGGTTTTTGTGGATGTCTATTCCTGTTATAGTATCTATAATAGCTATATTTTATATTCCTGCCAATGCAACACCTTTATTTAAAGGATCTTATGCATTAATTACAAATATAATAGCAACAGCAATAGTATATACTGCTGTTGCTATACCATATGGATGTTTAGTTGCAGTTAGAACTAACAAAGTTGAAGAACGAAGTAAAATGGGGATAATAAGGTCAATATTTGGATATATATCAGGAATGATTATTTCAGTTGGATTAATTCCAATAACAAATATGTTGGGTGGAAATCAAAAAGCGTGGATTATAATATCAGTTATATTTGGAGTAATTTGTTCATTGAGTTTTTTAGCTACTTTTGCTGTATCTAAAGAAGATGTAGAAAAAGAAGAGAAAGAAGAAAAAATATCATTTAAAGAAAGTTTATCTTTATTGTTTAAAAATAAATATTGGGTAATTATGTTTGTTGTAATGTTTGTTTCAAATATTGGATATTCACTAAGCGCTTCAACAGGTATATATTATGCAAAGTATGTTTTAGGAAATGAAAATTTAGTTGGAATAATGGGAGCTATAGGATTAATTCCAGTAATTATTGGATTTGCAATAATAGGGCCTATGGTAAAGAGGTTTGGATTAGCATCTACTACAAGAATAACACTTCTTATTGGGATTATAGCTAATATAATCAGAGCGTTTATTCCATATAGTTTTATAGCTACATTAATATGTGGAGGAATAACTACTTTTGCCACAATACCGATGATGTCCATTGGAGGAGTTTTAATAAATAATACTATTGAATATGGTGAATGGATTCATGGAAAAAGGATAATTGGAATGACAAATAGTGTTAGTAGTTTTGGAGCAAAGATTGGAGCAGGTATAGGAACTGCCATGATTGGTTGGATTTTAGCAATTGGTAATTATGATGGTAGGTTAATAGCACAACCACATTCAGCAATACAGATGATATTGATATTGTGTATTTATTTACCGTTAGTTTTATTTATAATAATGTATTTAATCTTGCGTAAATATGATTTAGATAATAAATATCAACAAATAATAATGGATTTAGATAAAAGAAAAAATGAATAAATTAAATAAGGACAAATATATAGCAAGGGGATGGAAAAATGAAAATAAGAGATTTAAAGATAGAGTATAGAAAAAATCCAATTGGATTAGATGAAGTTAATCCTAGGTTTTCATGGAAAATAGAATCTAATGAAAAAGATGTTGTGCAAGATGCATATGAAATTAAAGTATATAAAAATTCAGAGTTAGTATGGAATACTAATAAAGTTGAAAGCGATAAATCAATATTAATTAAATATGAAGGTAAGAATATAGAGCCTAGCACTATTTATATGGTTAATATAACAGTTTGGGACAATAAAGGAAATAAATCGGAGATAAAAGGTAATTTTGAAAGTGGATTACTTAATGGAAATAATTTTAAAGGAAAATGGATAACTCATACATTAGGTGAAGTAGAAGCATGCCCAGTTTTCGAGAAGAAATTCAAAGCTGATAAAAAAGTTTTAAGAGCACGTATTTATGCAACTGCACTTGGACTTTATGAAATTGAATTAAATGGAGAAAAAGTTGGAGAAGCATTCTTTACCCCAGGATGGACAAATTATAAAAAGAGATTGCAATATCAAACATATGATGTAACAGAAAAAATTAATAAGGAAAATGAGATAAAGATTACTGTAGCTGATGGATGGTATAAGGGAAGATTTGGATTTATGTATCAATCTAATCACTATGGAGATAGAGTTGCAGCGTTAGCAGAAATACATGTCTGGTATGAAGATGGTAGTAAAGAAATTATACACACGGATAAAACTTGGGACTGTACTACTGGAAAGATTAGATATAGTGAAATTTATAATGGAGAAATTATAGATTCTACAATTTTAGAAGAGAGAAAATTACCAGTAGAAATTATCAGTTATGATAATAACAAATTAGTTTCACAAGAATGTGAATATGTAAGAGTAACAAAAAAGTTAAAGCCTAAGAAGTTAATTAAAACACCAAAAGATGAAATAGTTTTAGATTTTGGACAAAATATTGCGGGAATAGTTGAATTAAAGATAAATGGACAAGAAGGACAGAAAATAGTAGTTAAACATGCAGAAGTTCTTGATAAGGATGGTAATTTCTATACAGAAAATCTTAGATCTGCTAAAGCAATGGATACTTTTATATGTAAGGGTGGAGAAGAAACTTTTATGCCACATTTTACTTTCCATGGATTTAGATATATTTGTGTAGAAGGAATGGGAGAAGATCTAAACTTAGACGATTTTACAGCTTGTGCTCTTCATACTGATATGGAGGAAACAGGGGAATTTTCTTGTTCTAGTGAATTGGTAAATCAGCTACAAAGTAATATACAGTGGGGACAAAGAGGAAATTTCTTAGATGTTCCAACTGATTGTCCGCAAAGAGATGAACGCTTAGGATGGACTGGAGATGCTCAAGTTTTCTGTAAAACAGCAGGATTTAATATGAACACAGCATTGTTTTTTAGTAAATGGTTAAAGGATTTAGCTTCAGAACAAACTATTAAATTTGGAGTTCCAGATATTGTTCCGAACATATTAGGTGATGAAAAAGATGGAACAGCTGCATGGGGAGATGCTGCAACTATTATTCCATGGAATATGTATAAAATATTTGGGGATAAAAAGATATTAGAAACTCAATATGATAGTATGAGAGATTGGGTTGAATATATAGATAGTAAGGCTGGAGAAAGTCATCTTTGGAATAAAGGATTCCAATATGGAGATTGGCTTGGATTAGATAAGGAAGAGGTTAAGGTTACTGATAGAACAGGAGCAACAGATGTTTATTTAGTTTCAACTGCATTCTTTGCACATTCAACAAAAATTGTAGCAGATACAGCTAAGCTATTGGGTAAAGAGGAAGAGTTTAAAAAATATATAAGTTTATATGAAAAAATAAAAGAAGCATTTAATGAAGAATTTATTACCAAGACAGGAAGATTAGTAAGTGAAACACAAACAGCTTGTATCCTTGCATTATATTTTGATCTTGCAAAACCAGAATATAAAAATAGAATAAGAGATACGTTTATAAATAATTTATCAGCACACAAAAATCATTTAGCAACCGGATTTGTAGGAACTCCTTATATATGTCATTTATTATCTGAAATGGGTAGACATGATTTAGCAGGAATATTACTTCTTAATGAAGATTATCCATCATGGCTTTATTCAGTAAAGTTAGGGGCAACTACTATGTGGGAGCGTTGGAATTCAATGAAAGAAGATGGGACTTTTGATGAGTCTGGAATGAATTCATTTAATCATTATGCATATGGTTCAATTGGTGATTGGATGTATGAGAAATTAGCGGGATTACAAATAATTGAGCCTGGATATAAAAAGAGTAAAATAGCTCCACAATTTATAAAGGGAATAACTAATGCAAAGGCTGCAATAGAAACTGTATATGGTAGATTGTCTTGTAGTTGGATATGCAAAGGTGGAAAGATAATAGTTGATATAGAAATACCTGCTAATACTACAGCAATAATTACTCTTCCAGAAAAGAAAGATTCATTTGAAGTTGGTTCAGGTATTTATCATTATGAATATGAAACAGATACAAATTTAGAAGTTGAAAAATATAGTATGGCAAGTACATTAGGATTTTTATTCGAAAATGAAGCAGCTGTAGATTTAATAGAAAAATATGCTCCAGGATCAACAAGTAATCCAATGATTAAAATGGCATATGATCAAACTATTTCAGAGCTTATGGCATATGTGCCAGCAGAGGGAATTGGATTATATGAAATGGCTATAAAGGCTGCAAATGAAGCTGATAGAAAGGGGAAAAGCAATGTCTAGTTTAAAAAATAAGAATATAATAGATAAAATGTCACTAGAAGATAAAGTTAAATTATGTTCAGGAGCTGATTTTTGGAATACAGAAGAAATGGATGAATATGGAATAGGGAAAATATCAATGAGTGATGGACCACATGGACTTCGTAAACAAGAGGGTGCAGGTGATCATTTAGGAATTAATGATAGTGTGCCAGCAACTTGCTTTCCGACAGCATGTTGCTCAAGTTCAACTTGGAATGTAGATCTTCTTGAAAAAATGGGAAGAGCAATAGCTGAAGAGGCATTAGAATATAAGGTAGATGTTGTTTTAGGACCAGGAGTTAATATAAAAAGAAATCCACTTTGTGGTAGAAACTTTGAATATTTTAGTGAAGATCCATATGTTGCAGGAAAATTAGGGGCGGCTTGGATAAAAGGAGTTGAAGGGCAAGGTGTTGGAACTAGTTTAAAACATTTTGCTGGAAATAATCAAGAAAATGAAAGATTATCATCAGATAGTATAATAGATGAAAGAACACTAAGAGAGATTTATCTAGCACCATTTGAAATAGCAGTAAAAGAAGGAAAACCAAAGACCGTAATGTGTGCTTATAATAAAATAAATGGAACTTATTTAAGTGATAACAATTATATATTGAGGG
The DNA here is from genome assembly GCF_019734375.1 of Clostridium sp. K04. Lineage (NCBI taxonomy): Bacteria > Bacillati > Bacillota > Clostridia > Eubacteriales > Clostridiaceae > Clostridium > Clostridium sp. K04. The sequence goes on along the minus strand of NZ_JAASHD010000026.1, from coordinate 20,177 downwards.
ATATATTAAGAGATGAATGGGGATTTGATGGAGTTGTTGTAACAGATTGGGGTGCAATGAATGATAAGATAGAAGCATTTAAGGCTGGTCTCGAATTAGAAATGCCAAGTAGCGCAAAAATGTTTGACAAAATGGTTATTGATGCTGTTAATGATGGAAGTTTATCAGAAGACTATGTCAATGAAGCTGTAGATAGAATATTATCATTAATTAAGCAATGTACTTTAGGTAGAAGAGAAAACTTTAAATTTAATAGAGAAGAACATCATGATTTAGCTAAAAAAATAGCAATTGAAGGTTCAGTTCTACTTAAAAATGAAAATAATATATTACCGTTTAATAAAGATAAAAAGATTGCTCTTATAGGTGCACTAGGCAATGATGTTCGTTATCAAGGGGCAGGATCATCTCATATTAATCCAAGCAAGCTTATTAGTATAGTAGACGGATTTAATAAAAGTAGAGTTAATTTTAAATATTGTCCAGGTTATGAAATGAATGGGGAAGAAAATATTGAGTATGTGAATGAAGCTATTGAATTAGCTAAAAGTTCTGATATTTCTGTAGTTGTTATAGGACTTCCATCTGAATATGAATCAGAAGGATATGATAGACAGCATATGAGAATTCCTGACAGTCATGTAAAGTTATTAGAAGAAGTTTATAAGGTTAATAATAATGTAGTAGTTATACTTTTAGGTGGTTCTCCTGTTGAAATGCCATGGATAGATTCAACAAAGGCTATATTAAATATGTATTTATCAGGACAAGCAGTTGGAGATGCTTGCATAGAATTATTATTAGGAAATGAATGCCCAAGTGGGAAACTTGCAGAAACTTATCCTATTAAATATGAGGATAATCAATGTTCACATATTTATGGAATTAATCCAAGACAAGCTGAATATAGAGAAGGAATTTATGTTGGATATAGATATTATGAAAAAGCTAATAAGAATGTAAGATTCCCATTTGGTTTTGGATTAAGTTATACAACATTTGAATACTCTAATCTTAAGGTTTCAAATTCTAAGATTAATGAAGGAGAAAAACTTACTGTAAAATGTAGTGTGAAAAATACAGGGAAAGTTTTTGGCGCTGAAGTTGTTCAATTGTATGTTTCAGATAAAACTAACTTAGTGTATAGACCTATTAAGGAGTTAAAGGGATTTAAAAAGATATTTTTAAATCCAGGTGAGGAAAAAGAAGTTGATTTTGAATTAGATGAAAGGTCATTTGCTTATTATGATGTTAAGTCAAAGGATTGGAAAGTATTACAAGGTAAATATGAGATATTATTAGGAGCTTCAAGTTTAGATATTAAATTAAAAGCTGATGTTGAAGTAATTAGTAGTAGCGAGAGTTTAAATGATGATAATTTACCAGAATGGTACTTTAAATTGCAAGGATATCCAACAAGAAAAGATTTTGAAAAATTATATGGTAAAGAAATTAAACCATATAAATTACCAGCTAAGGGTGAGTACGATTTAAATTGCTCATTAAATGATCTTAGATATACCAATGCTGGTAGTATGATGCTCGAACAGATGAGATCCAATATGTTAAAGGGGTTTGGGGGAGATGAAAATAATCAAGAATTTATATTCCTTCAAGCAATTACATCAACCACTCCAATGCAAAGATTAGCACAACAAAGTGGTGATTCAGAGCTATATGAAACATTTAAGGGAATAGTACAAATGGCAAATAAAGAATAACGATTATAGGATGGCAATAGTAGAACTTATATTTCTGCTATTGCTTTCTATATATTGAGTTTAGAAAAAGATATAAAACAATATGAAAATTGTTGATTGGAGACAGAAGTTAAAATTTAAATGTGCTTTTGGACACGGATTTGAGGCAAGTCCAAGGTTGATATTGGAGGGGGGCATTGGTGTCCTGAGTGTGAAATGAAAAGTTGGAATTATGGAGAAAGGGCTAAACGAGATCCGTTTTTTGCCCAAGTATTGAATCAACTTCATGAAATGAATGAAGTGAGAGAATATCCAAAGAAGGTATAGGAGTTAAATTAATAATATAAAATAGGTAAATAAAATTGCTAAAAGATAATATGATTAACTTGTAGCAATTTTACTTATTTAAATGTTATTAGTTATATAAAATATTTTCTAATAAAGTAAGTTGGGGTACAGCTCCAAGCATGGCAATAGCTATTTATTAAGTTAGAACCATACGGAGATTCAAATTACAATTCAATACTTAAGTAAAATAATTAAGGAGTATACAGGAAAAACCTTTAGTGAAATAGTACAAAAAATAAAGATGGATAAGGCGAGTGCTCTTTTGTTAAATACTAATTTTACTGTAACTGATATATCATATATGGTAGGGTACGATAATAAGGAACACTTTATTAGAACTTTTAAAAAGAATTTTGGAGTCTCTCCAACTCAGCATAGAAAGGGTATTAAAAATTAAAAAAAATCAATTATTTTGAATAATAATAACAATTGGAAGTTAATTTAATATAAGTTAAAATGTAAGTAGAAGTTTTTAAAGTAGAGTGTGAGGGGGAAGTATTTATGGGAAATAAATATTTAGTTTTAGATATTGGTGGAAGTTCAATTAAATATGCGTTAATGACTGAGTGTGTTGAATTTTTAGAAAAAGGAAAAGTTGCAACACCACAAGATTCTATTGAAAGTTTTGTAAACGTTATTGGTGATTTATATGATAAATATAAAGATAAAATAGAGGGAATAGCAATAAGTATGCCTGGTTTAATAGACAGTAAAAATGGTTATGCAAGAACAGGCGGATGGCTTAGATATAATGATGATAAATATATAGTTAAAATACTTCAAGAAAGATGTCCAACTAAGATTACAATTCAAAATGATGCGAAATCAGCAGCTTTAGCAGAGGTATGGAAAGGAAGTTTAAAGGAGTATAATGATGGAATTGTAGTTGTTTTAGGCACAGGAGTGGGAGGAGCAGTAGTAAAAGATAGGAAAATACTTAATGGAAAGCACTTCTTTGCAGGTGAATTTAGTTATATATGGACAGATACTACATTTGCAATAGATAGTACTGATAACATGTGGGGATATGTTAATGGTGCATCAGCTTTAAATGGAGCAGTTGCAATGGCTAAAAACTTAGCTAAAGAAGAAGTTGATGGTTTTAAGGTTTTTGAACTTGTTAACTCTGGAGATAAGGAAGCTATAGATGTGTTAGATAAATTTACATATCAATTAGCAGCTCAACTGTATAACTTACATTGTGTTTTAGATACTGAAGTTATAGCTATCGGTGGAGGAATTAGTGAACAAGATATATTAATAGAATATATTCAAAAAAATATTGAAAAGATATTTGATAAAGTTCCCTTTGACATTCCAAGAGTTAAAGTGGTTAGATGTAAATTTAGAAATGATGCTAATTTAATTGGAGCATTATATAATTTTTTAGGATTAGAGGACAAGCAATAGTAAAAAAACTTCCTCCGGAGAAAGTTTATGAAATGAACTCTCGCCGGAGGTAAATTCATTTTATAGAGAGAAATAAATTCATTATTTGCTTAAATAGTCTTTAAAATTTTTTTCAATTTTAGATAATTTCTTATCCTTTAAATGAACTAAGCATAAATTACTATGTATTTTTTCTTTCAACAAAACAACAGAAATATTTTTCTTATCAAAACATTCTACAGTTTTTCTCATAAGTGGAGAAATACCCATGCCAGCAGAAACAAGACCTATAATATTTTCTATCCTACTATTAAAACAAACAACATTAGGCTCAAATGAAGCTTTCATACATTCACTTACAAAGAAATCATAAACACCAGAATTCTTTCCTAAGGAAATAAAACTTTCATTTGATAATTCAGAAATAGAAACATACTTCCTTTTTGAAAGGGGATGAGATTTAGGAACAATTAACACAAGTTCATCTTGAGCTAAAGGAGTAATATCTAAGTTCGAATAATCTAATGTGTCACTTCTTAAAAATGCAAAGTCTATTTTTTGAGAGAATAATAAATTTAATATATCAGCGTGCTCTCCTTCATGGAAAGTAAGTTGTAAATCAGTAACTGTATTTTTAAAACTTCCAATAAGTTTTGCAATATTATATTGATTTATTACTGGAATATATCCAATAGATAATTTAGGGAATGAAGAGGTAAATTTATTTAAATCAAGTATTAGTTCATCATAATTACTAACTATATTTATAGCATATTTTTTTAATGAAATACCTGCATCTGTTAACTTAACATGGCGAGTACATCTTTCAAAAAGTACACAATTAAGTTCACTTTCTAATTTTTTTATATGTTTAGATAATGAAGATTGAGATATACATAATTCTTCAGCAGCCAAAGAAAAGCTATTATATTTTTCTACACTTAAGAAGTATTTTAAGCTTTCTATATTCATAAGTTTATCACCGTCATTTCTGAAATATATTAATATTATATCACGATAATTATTAAGGAATGGACATATATTTCGAATTTATTCCAAAATGGAATAAATGTATATTAATTAAAGAATTGTTCATTAAGATAGTGTTAAATATAATTTGAGTATATAGTAGTAACTTTAAAAAACTTTGAGAAATAGGGAAAATTATATGATAAAAATAGAACGTTGTTATAAAAATATAAATATAAAATTAGAGGCAATATTCGTAGGTGATGATTTGTGTGCAGTAGTAACAGGAGGGGATAAGCCTCATGTTGGAGCAATATCTGTGTATTCAAAAGAAGAGGGAATAAAAACAATTTCTTTGAAAAATCATAAGGATTATATTATTGGAGAGATTTTTATAAACAGTATAAAAGATAGTTTTAATGGAAATATATCTGTGAGCTGTGGGATACATATAGATAATATATCAAAAGAGCAGATAGAAGATGTCTATGAATGTTGTAATAAAATTTTCCAAGAATCAAAGGTGGAACTTTATAAAGTTACTACTAATTTAAATGAGGTGGAAAAATGAATTTAGTTATAGGAGTTACTGGAGCAACTGGCACTGTATATGCAGTTAGGTTACTTGAATATTTAAAAGACATAGAAGAAATAAAAACTCACTTAATAATGAGTAAATGGGCAATTAATAATTTAGAAGTTGAAACAGATTATTCATTAGATTATGTTTATGATTTAGCTGACTTTATACATAATAATGATGAGTTAGGAGCTTGTGTTGCGAGCGGTTCTTTTTTAACCGATGGAATGATTATTCTTCCTTGTAGTATGAAGACACTAAGCAGTATAAGTAATGGATTTTCAACTACATTAATAGATAGGGCTGCAGATGTAATGATTAAGGAAGGAAGAAAATTAGTTATTTCACCTAGAGAAACACCTTTAAGTTCAATACATTTAGAAAATATGCTAAAACTTTCAAAGTTAGGGGTTAGAATAGTGCCACCAATGCCAGGATTTTATTCAAATCCTAAATCTTTAGATGATATTATAAATCATCATATTATGAAAATATTAGATCAATTTAATATAAATATAAGAAATGATTTAAGATGGAAGGTAAATGAGTATGAATAAAGTAGAAATTAATGATTTAAGAAGTGCTATTGAATACTTAAAGGATATTAAAGGACAATTAGTTAAAAGTGATGTTGAAGTAAATCCACATGGCGAACTTGCAGGGGTATATAGATATGTTGGTGCTGGAGGAACTGTAAAGAGACCAACAAAGATAGGGCCAGCTATGATTTTTAATAATATTAAAGGTCATAAAGACGCTAAAGTTATAATCGGTCTTTTAGCTAGTAGAGAAAGAGTTGGTATGCTTTTAGGTTGTGAATCTAAAAAGTTAGGTTTTTTATTGAATGAAGCAGTAAAGAATCCAATAAATCCAATTATAATAGAAAATGAAAATGCACCTTGCCAAGAGGTTGTACATTATGCAACAGATGAAGAGTTTGATATAAGAAAAATATTACCTGCACCTACTAATACAGAAGAGGATGCTGGACCATATATAACTTTAGGAATGTGTTATGCAAGAGATCCTGAAACTGGAGAAGGGGATGTTACAATTCATCGCTTATGTTTACAAGGTAAGGACGAATTATCAATGTTCTTTACACCTGGGGTAAGACATTTAGATGCATTTAGAAAAAAGGCGGAGGAAAGTGGAGAACCTTTACCAATATCTATTAGTATAGGTGTTGATCCTGCAATTGAAATAGCATCATGTTTTGAACCACCAACTACACCAATTGGATTTAATGAATTATCTATAGCTGGAGCAATAAGAAAGAAACCAGTTGAAATGGTAAAATGTTTAACTGTTGATGAAGCTGCAATTGCAAGAGCTGAATATGTAATTGAAGGTGAGTTAGTACCTAATAAGAGAGTAAGAGAGGATATGAATACAAACACTGGAAAGGCAATGCCTGAGTTTCCAGGTTACACAGGTGAAGCTGCTAAAGAATTACCTGTAATTAGAGTAAAAGCTATAACTCATAGAAAAAATCCAATAATGCAAACTTGTATAGGACCAAGTGAAGAGCATGTTAATATGGCTGGGATTCCAACAGAAGCAAGTATAATTCAAATGGTTGAAAAAGCAATGCCAGGTAGACTTGTAAATGTATATGCTCATCCAGCAGGTGGTGGAAAATATATGGCTATATTACAAATTAAAAAGAGTATGGCTAGTGATCAAGGTAGAGAAAGACAAGCGGCATTATTGGCATTATCAGCATTTTCAGAATTAAAAACTGTAATATTAGTTGATGAAGATGTAGATCCATTTGATAGTAATGATGTTTTATGGGCATTAAATACTAGATATCAAGGGGATATTGATACAATATTTATTCCAGGAGTAAGATGTCATCCTTTAGATCCTTCACAAAGTCCCGAATATAGTTGGACTATTAGAGATAGGGGGATAGCGTGCAAAACTATATTTGATTGTACTGTACCTTATGAATTAAAAGATAAATTTAAGAGAGCTAAATTTACTGAAGTGGATTTAGAGAAGTTTAAAATAGAAGATTATAAATAATAGTCAATAAGAGACATCAAAATAACTTTTGATGTCTCTATTAAATTATTTAATAGGTTCGTAGTTAATTTTAGATTGTTCATTAGTTGATTCAATTTTAAAAATTACTGGGCGAATACCGTCATTACAGGAGCAAATTGCTATTCCCTTTTGATCTATCCAATCTTCATAATAAAATTTGTCACAGCCATGAGATATAGCAAAAACATATTGATACATAGCTTTCCAAGCTTCATCACATAATCCTTCAGGTTTTGAATAATCTCCATAAAATATATCTCCTACTTTATGCATAGGACATTTTCCAAGATTCTTGCAACCATATTGTTTTGCTAAATCTTCATGGAATGTTGTTTTAAGAACTTCAATTTTACACTTTTTCATAAAATTCCATCTCCTTTAACTATCTTTTACGAATATGAGTATATGTGGTATTTTATATTTAAACAAGTATGCACTTTTAGGTAAAGTACATACCTTTGGGTTAGTATTAAATTTTTAAGAGGGTGAAAAAATGAGTATGAAGGACTTGGAAAATTCAGATTTAACAGATATTAAGTCTACTCCTTTTGGATATACGCTTTCAATTATAGGTGGAAAATGGAAGATGATAATAATGTTTTGGTTGGTGGAGTATGAAGTATTAAGATATGGGGAACTGAAGAGGTGTATAGGGCAAATAAGTGATAAAATATTAAATAATCAATTAAAAGAATTAGAGAAGGATGGAATTATTATTAGAAAAGAATATCCTCAAATTCCCCCAAGGGTAGAATATAGACTTTCAAAACGTGGTTTATCTTTAATGCCCATTTTAGAAGAGATGTGTAAATGGGGAGAAGTCAATAAAATTTAAATTTATTTAAGTAATTTTAGTATTTAAAGTATATAAGAATACATAATTTTAACTTTAGGTATTCTTAAAATAATTTTTGTTTTGATACTATGTTATACATCAAAATAAATAGCTAAAGATAAAACTACTAATAAGTTTTAGTAATATTTTTGAATTTGAAAGATGTAACTAACTATTAAGTGTTTACATATAATACAAGTAGAATTTAGGATATTAGTAGTTTATTTAAATAATTAATTTGGTATTTTAGTTTGTGAAGCTTTATGTATGACAATAAATATGGGGTAAACTATATATGGGGTGTAAGAGAGCGAAAAATAAGAAGGATAAAGAGCAAATTAAGAACATATCTAAGAGCGATGAATTTCAATTATCATTATTAAATCTGCAAGTAAAGATAATTTTAATATATATGATATCCAATATATTTCTTTTCGGTGGTACACTTCAGAGTATAAATATAAGTTGTAATAAAAAAGCTTCAGATAGTAATCCAAATATATTATTAATTGAAGGGCAATATTTAGCCTTAATTGCAAGTATATTAATTTCTTATATAGATTTTAGTAGATATAATGAACTAAATGAAAGATATAAAAAAGGAGAGATAAATAAGTCATTAGAACCAGAAGCTTTAATAAAGCAAGCATCTATACTTACAATCATACTATATGAATTGAATGTAGTTGTATTCGTGGAAATATATAAAGTTAGTCTTGTTATAGATAGTTCTAAATGTGATAAAAAACATATAGATAGATTATATTTACAAGCAGCATGTTTTATAATGAGGTTTTATGGTGACTATTTTTTGTTAAGTGCTACATTAAAAAGTATTAATTTAATAAAAAGCAAATACGATAAAAGAATAGACAAAATTGAAAATCCTGATGTAGATGCAGTAATTGCAGCAGAAATTTATGTTATACAAAGGGGAGTACTTTATGATATTAGTTGTAATGAATTAGAAGATTTAATGAATAGCAGTGATGAGTTTGAAAAGGAGTTATTACTTTTACCTAAACAAATTTTAGTAGTTGCAAATATATTTGGAGTTGTAGCAAATATAATTTCTTTAATTGGATTTATTAAATTATATAATAGGAATTCTAATGAACCTATTTTTGGTAGATAAAAGTAGATTATTTTTAAGGATTTTTACAGATGCATTATTAGAAGGTGCATTTTTTATAATGTAAATCTAGGGATATAAGGTATACAAAGATGTATTATGATAAAAGTAGATATATGTATTTTTAATAATAAGTATATCTACTTTTATTATTTTAAGACTACTGATATAAGAGCAAAAAAAGAATACTTTATATTTGATTATAATAATTTTTAGTTTGATACTATGTTATCTATCCAAGCAAATAATTCATCTAAATCATAATCACCTGAATGAGGAATTCCCCATGGAAGATCATAATCTACATTAACTCCATTCATTTCTAAAGTTACTGCTAAAATAGCTGATATTGCAAGTGAAGTATCACGGTCAATAGCACCATGACGAATTCTGAAATTTTTAGCTGTAGTACAAGAATTATCTGAAATATAATTCATCGGATTCATTAATTTAATTTGAGCTTCCTCAGATAATTCACCATTTACAATTGAATGATTTTTGCTAAACTCAGTAAAATGACGATATTGAATTTCGGGTGTACCAAATAATTCGTTTTCAGGTGTACCCATTGATATATTATCAAAAGCAGGTGTATCTTTCATTCTAGTACGGAACTTTATAAATTTATCAAAGTCTACATCAGTTACTTCGTTGTTTACTATAGTAATCCACTTCAAATCTGATAAGCTCTTTCCTTTATTTAATTCTTTTTGAGCTGATTTAATAACAAAAGATTTAATATAATCTTTAAAAGTTCCATTTCCTTCAGAATCAATTGTTAGTAATGTACCATTTGATGATTTTAAATTCAATTTATTTAAGTATTCAGGGAATAAAGATTTTAATTCCTTAGAAAGTTCTATTTGTAATTCATTCATTTCACCACTTATAGGTACAAGTTTGGGTTTTGGAGATCCTTCAATTCTTTCAAATTTCATTTTATGATAGTCGTTTATTCTACAAAACTCCCATTCGTAGGCCTTATCTGCATTTTCTAAATTTGTAATTGGACAGTAGCATGATGATGCAAAAATATTATCTCTTTCATCAGCTGCTCCCAATTCTTTTAAATATGATTCATAGTCAGGATGGTTTCCTGTTGAACCAAGAAGTGCAGATAAGGCTCCACCAGCACTAGTACCATTAGAAATTATTTTCTCTACATTACCAGGAATAATGTCTTTATTATGACGAAGGTAACGTACAGCGGCTTTTAAATCAACAATGCATGCTGGAGCAGTTCCGGTAAATTTACCATTTTTATCTTTTAATCCCCTACCACGAGCACCAGGAGAAACTACGATATATCCGTGTAAAAGTGCATAAAAAGTAGCATTGGGCTTGTTAATAAATTTGTTAATGCCAGGTCTTTCAGGAGCTCCAGGCATATAGCCACCTACTGTATTTGGAAAAAAGATTGGTGCAGTTTTTAAATTATAGTTTCCTATTGAATTTCCTTCATAATAAGTTTCAGGTACAAATATGCTTAGTTTTTGAAAGTTAGTATCTATTGGATTATTAACATATATTATGTTTTCAAATGCACGATATTTTAGTGTTTTCTCATCTAAAGTTATTGTTTCTATAGTATATTTTTTATCATTAAATTTTAAATCGTAATTCATTTTATGGCTCCTTTCAATAATATTCTTTTATATAATTTTAAGATTATTATGGGAAAGTAAGCAATTCAATTTGTAAAATGGATATATTCCAATTAGGAATATATTTAATTGCCAAAAGTAAAACAAAAAAATCATATGTGAGATTATTAAAAACACATATGATTTTTGATTTATTTATATTACATAAATTTAATCTACCTCTACTAATATCCACATATGAGACCAAGCTTCGGTATTAGTAGTTTGAATTGTTGGAATTAATTCTTCTCGAGAATCATATTGCAATCCTAGTATTTTACTACTATTTCTATTTTCCAGTGTATAATAAGAATCCCATGTACTATTAAATTTCCATTGTTGGTTATATCCATTATTATCTTGCCATTGAACACAGGATGCACCATCATACAATGAAGAAGATGATATATCTAAAACTTTTCCGCTTCCGACATTTTGAATTTTATAATAGCCATCTCCTGTAGAAATTAGCCTCCATTTTTGACTATCCCAACCGTAATAAGTGTATTGTTCTATTGTGCTTCCATTATCAGAAGAGCCTCCAGAAACATTTAAGGCTTTTCCACTTAATCTATTTATTATTTTATAATTGGTATCAGTATTAGGAAAAGAACTATTAATAGTCTTAAAGGCATCTAATGCCGTTGTAAATTTAAGAGTATTAGTAGAAACTTCTTTGCAAGCACCTAAAGGATATTCATCTGGAAGAACAGAGGAGGTAACTGCGGGCTCCCAATAAAAGACGCCTAAACCTTTATTGTTAGGAACTTCCATAACAGCATTAATAACAGCTTTAATTAGGTTATAACTTTCAGTTTCATCACTATCTAAACCCCCAACTTCACAAACCATAACTTCCTTATTATAACGAGAAGCCATATCGTTTAAGTTATAAGATAATTCATCAATACTATCTTTATAATCCATATCGGCCCAATAAGGATAATAAGACATACCAATAACATCATAGTTAGCTTCAGCAGTAGTTAAGGAATCAAAAATGGTTCTAAATAATTCATTTTCATGACCTTCTGCTAAATGAATAATAACCTTTGATGATGGACTAACTTTTTTTACAGCTTCATAACCTTTATTTATGAATGATACCCAGTTAGTAACATCAGGAGTGCTACTTCCATTCCAGATATAGCCGTAAGGCCAAAGCATTCCTGAATTATTTTCATTACCAACTTGTACCCATTCAGGATAAATACCAGCATTAGCAAGGGAAGTCATAACCTCGTAAGTATGATTATATACATCTTCCTTGAGTTGTTCTAATGAATGATTGGACCATTCCTCAGGGATGTCCTGATAAGCAGGATCAGCAAAATGATCGCTATAATGGAAGTCAATCATTATTTTTAGCCCTAAATCAGAAGCCTGTTTAGCCATTTCGACTACACTATCTTTATCAGCATAGCCTAATAAACAAGTAGTACCATCGTTTTTAGTCCATTGAGCACTTGTAGGAGGATTAACAAAAACCCTTAATCTAACAGAATCAATCCCTTGGTCTTTAAGTATTTTTAATGGATTTTCAGTAATTCCAGATTCATTTACCCATGATATTCCATTATCTTGAAGCTGACTTATCCATCCAATATCAGCACCCTTAGAAATAGTAGAATAAGCAGATGCAGCAATACTTTTAGTAGAGTTATTAAAAGAAGTCAACAAGAATAATGAAATAATCACCAGTAAAATAATTTTGAGAAAATTTTTAAACATAAGCTTTACCTCCTGAAAAATAAATTGAATTTTCAAAATAGGGTAGAACTTTATAAGATGTGTTTGAAAATGTTTGTTTTTGTGTATAAGCTAAATAGATTTATTAAGTAATTTAGAAATTAATATAGCAAATCCTATTTTGTTAAAAAGAATAAAAGACGTCTTTAAATATATTTTATAAGTAAAAATATTAAATGTAAACATAATCAAAGAAAAAAATATTAATTTAAAACAAATATAAACAAGAAATTAATGTATTAAAAAGAAAATAATAGGAAAATATAGTAATCAGTAGTAATAAAGAGTAAGAGTGATATAATTTAAATGAATACCCAAATTAAGTAAAATATGAGTAAATAAATTCATTGAAAAAAAAGGAAATAAGTATATAATAAAAATATAAACAAAAAAGATAAAAAACAAACAAATACAAACAAAGGCAAGCATCGGAGGTGAAAAAATATGCTTAAAGAAGAAAGACATCAGTTCATTTTAGAAAAACTAAATAAGAGTGGAATTATTAAGGTTGCAGATTTAACAGATGAGCTTGAAGCAACTGAAATGACAATAAGAAGGGATTTAAGATTTTTAGAAGATAAGGGATTATTAATAAGAATTCATGGTGGTGCAAGGCTTAAGGAATATATAAGATTCGAGGAGCTTTCACCAAATGAAAAGAGGAGTATAAATACTCAACACAAAATAGAAGTGGCCAAGATTGCAGCAAGTTTAATAAGCGATAATGATAATATATATATAGGGCCAGGAACAACAACTGAGTATATGTATGATTATATTGAAGCTCGAAATGTAAAAATTATAACTAATTGCCTTAATATTTTTGAAAAGTTCAAAGATGATGATAAATTTGACGTCATATTAGTTGGCGGTAGATTAAGAAAGAAAACAAGTACATTTGTTGGAGCCTTTGCTAATGAAACTTTAAGTAAAATAAGAGTTAAAATGGCGTTTATTGGTGCTAATGGTATTTCGGATAATAATATAATGACATCTAATGAAGAAGAAGGTGAAAGCCAAAGAATTATAATTAATAATTCAATGGAAAGGTATTTAATGTGTGATTGTAGCAAAATTGAAAAAGAAGACTTCTATACATTATATAAGTTAGAGGATATTACTGCATTGGTTACTAATGAATGTTTAGATAAAGAATTAAAAGATAAGTATTCTAATTATTGTAAAATAATTTGTAGTATAAAGGGGGAATAAAAATGAAAATATTAATAGGGTCAGATAAAAAGGGTGAATCTTTAAAGAATCACCTAAAATCATATCTTATCTGTAAAGGATATCAAGTGATTGATAAAACAGAAGATGGAATGGATTTAGTCGATTCAGCTCATGTAGTTTGTAAAGGAATACTTAGTAATGAAGGAGATAGGGGAATACTAATAGATGAATTTGGCGCAGGATCATTTATGGCTGCTAATAAGCATAAAGGAATAATATGTGCAGAGGTATCTGATGAGCATTCAGCACATATGACAATAGGTCATAATAATACATCTGTAATAGCTTTAGGATCAGGAATAATTGGAGAAAAATTAGCTGAAAGAATAGTCGATTCGTATTTAGAATCAGAATATGATGGTGGTAGACATCAAATAAGAGTAGATATGTTGAATAAAATGTTATAGGAGGATTAAAGATGAGAATAGCAGTTGCGTGTGATCATATTGTTACAGATAGAAAAAATCATGTAGTAGAATATTTAAAGGAAAAGGGTCATGAAGTTATAGATTGTGGTACTTATAATAATGAAAGAACTCACTATGCTATATATGGTAAAAAAGCAGCTGAGAAAGTTGTTGGTGGACAAGCTGATTTAGGTGTAGTCCTTTGTGGAACTGGTGTTGGAATTACAGCATCTACAGCTAAAGTTGTAGGTACTAGACCAGCATTAGTAAGGGATATATCTTCAGCAGTATATGCAAGGAAACATTTAAATGCCAATATATTGGGGTTTGGAGGAAGAATTACTGGAGTAGGACTAATGGAGAATATAATTGATGCGTTTTTAGAAACTAAATTTGAGCCAACTGAAGCAGATAATAAAATAATTGAAAAGATTGATTCAATTGCGGTAGCAAAAGAAGGGCAATTTGGTAATGAAAAATTCTTTGATGAATTTTTAGAAAAGTGGGATAGAGGAGAATATCACGATTAAAAAATAAAAATAAGAATAAAAATAAGAATAAAAATAATGGAGGGTTAAATTATGACACCAGAAGAATTAGAATTAATAACAGTTGAAATAGTAGCTTATGCAGGAGATGCAAGATCTAAATATGTAGAAGCGTTAAATTATGCAAATGAAGGCAATTTTGGAGAAGCAGAAAAATTAATAGAAGAAGCATCAGAGTTAATAAATGAAGCTCATAAAGTACAAACTAATATGATACAAATGGAAGCGGCAGGAAATAAAGTAGATGTTAGCTTTTTAATGGTACATGCACAGGATCATTTAATGACAGTAATGTTATTAAGAGATATAGTTAAAAACTTTGTAAATTTGGCAAAAAAAATAGGATAGTATAAAAAGTGTAATTGGGTATTGAAAAATTGGTAAGGGGAGATATAGATGAACAAATTAATAGGTCTAATTGAAAAAATGAAGCCTTTTTTTGAAAAGGTTTCAAGAAATCCTTATTTAAGAGCTATAAGAGATGGTTTTGTAAGTTGTATTCCAGTAGTTTTATTTTCAAGTCTTTTCATTTTAGTAGCATGTGTGCCCAATATTTTTGGGTATTATTGGCCGGCTGATGTAGATACTGCATTATGGAAAGCTTATAACTATTCAATGGGAATATTATCTATACTTATGGTAGCAACAATAGCTAAGAGTTTAGCAGAAAACTTTAATAATAAATTACCTAAAACAAGGCAAATAAATATTGTATCAGTAATGATTGTAGCAATAATTTCTTTCTTATTAGTAAGTGTAGAAACTATTGAAGGTGGTTTATCAACCACTTATATGGGAACAAAGGGTCTATTGGCAGGATTTATTGTTGCATTTATAGTACCTAATATCTATAAAGTTTGTGTAAAGAATAATGTCACTATAAAAATGCCAGATGAAGTGCCTAAAAATATTTCTCAAACTTTTGCTGATTTAATTCCGTTATCAATTTGTGTATTATTTTTCTGGCTATTTGATATAGTATTTACTAATTTTGCAGGAATGTGTTTTAGTGCATGGATTTTAGAGGTTCTTCAACCATTATTTACAGCAGCAGATGGATATTTGGGTGTAGCTATTATTTATGGAGCTATGGCTATGTTTTGGTTTGTTGGAATTCATGGACCTTCAATTGTTGAACCCGCTGTAACAGCAATTTATATTTCGAATATTGAGGCAAACTTACAACTTGTACAAGCTGGGGAACAAGCTACCAATATTTTAACACATGGTACATCATATTTTGTTGCTACTTTAGGGGGAACTGGAGCAACTTTAATGTTAACAGCAATGTTTGCATTTATGGCTAAATCAAAGCAACTTAAGGCTTTAGGGAAAACATCATTTATACCTGTATTATGTGCAGTAAATGAACCAGTATTATTTGGCGCTCCTATAGTTTTAAATCCTATATTCTTTGTTCCATTTATATTGACTCCTATATTTAATGTATGGATATTTAAATTCTTCGTTGAGGTATTAGGAATGAACAGCTTTATTTATACTTTACCTTGGACAACACCAGGAACAATTGGTTTAATTTTAGGAACTGGATTTGCAGGGTTATCATTTGTGTTAGCACCATTATTATTAGTAATTGATTTTGCAATGTATTATCCATTCTTTAAGGTATATGATGCACAGTTAGTTGAAGAAGAAGCAAAGAAAAGAGCAGATGTAATTATAGAAAATGCTGAAGAAGAAGTAAAAGCTGAAGTTGCAGCAGTAAGAGAAATAGATATAGCTAGTAAATCAGATAAAGAGTTAAGTGTATTAGTGCTTTGTGCTAGTGGAGCAACAAGCAGTATGTTAGCAAACTCTATTTCAAAAGGTGCAAAAGCGAAGAATATAAAATTAGAATCAATTGCAATGGCATATGGGCAACATAAAGAAGTTATAACAGACTATGATTTGATAATTTTAGCTCCTCAAATGGCATCTATGTATAAGGAATTAGAGAAGGATTGTAGTGCAAAAGGTGTAAAATCAGCCACTACTTCTGGAGTAGAATATGTAAAATTAACAAGAGATTCATTAGGAGCATTAAAATTTGCATTAGATATAATAAATAATTAATTTTAGAAACAAAGTAAATATCATACTATGAGTGTAAAAGGAGAAAAAAGAATATGTATAACTTTGGAGACGATTTTATCTTTGGTGGGGCAACAGCTGCATATCAAGCAGAAGGTGGAGCAAAAGATGATGGAAGAGGACCATGTATATGGGATGAGTATTTAAATAGACCAGAAAGTAAATTTAATGGAGATGTAGCAAGTGATTTTTATCATAAATATAAAGAGGATATAAAATTATCAAATGAATTTGGAATAAATGGAATTAGAGTATCTATTTCTTGGAGTAGAGTTATACCAAAAGGTGTAGGAGAGGTTAATGAAAAAGGAATAGAGTATTACAATAATTTAATAAATGAGTGTATAGCTAATAACGTTGAGCCGTATGTTACTTTGCATCATTTCGATACACCATTACAATTATTCAAAAATGGTGATTGGTTAGATAGAAATAATATTGATCATTTTGTTAATTTTGCTAAGGTGTGTTTTGATAATTTTGGAGATAGGGTAACTAAATGGATAACATTTAATGAAGCATGGGCAGTAGCTCAAAATGGATATATAATTGGTAATTTTCCACCAAGCATAAAGTATGATATTCCTAAAGCTATACAATCTATGCATAATATGATGGTAGCGCATAGTAAAGTTATTGAATTATATAAAAGTATGAATCTAAATGGAGAAATAGGAATAGTTCATACTCTAGAAGGTAAATATCCAATTACTAATTCTCCAGAAGATGTTAGAGCTGCAAAATTAGATTATGTATTATCTAATCAATTTATGCTAGATTCTAATTTTAAGGGATATTATTCTAAAGAAACTATGGAAGTTATTAATGAAATTATGGATAAGAATCATGGTGAACTTAAGATTTATTCTGGTGATTTAGAGATTATTAAATCAGCATCTGAAAAAATAGATTTTTTAGGAATGAATTATTATTCAAGTCATTTCTTACAAGCTTACGAAGGTGAAAGTAATATATATCATAATGGTAATGGAGAAAAAGGGACAAGCATTTTTGCACTTAAAGGCGTAGGAGCACGTGTAAATAATCCTAAAGTAGAAACAACTGAATGGGATTGGCCAATTTACCCTCAAGGGCTTTGTGATATGTTAATAAAAATTAAAAATGATTATCCTAACTATAAAAAGATATATGTAACTGAAAATGGAATGGGATATAAAGATGAATTTATAAATGGAAAAATAGAGGATACTCCTCGTATTGATTATGTAGCAAGACATTTAAAAGCTATACTAGAAGCTAAAGAAAAAGGGGTAAATGTAAAGGGATACTTTATATGGTCACTTATGGATGTACTTTCATGGAGCAATGGATTTAATAAAAGATATGGTCTATTTTATGTAGATTTTAATACTCAACAAAGATATCCAAAGAAAAGTGCTTATTGGTTTAAGAAAATGTCAGAAGAAAAAAGATTAGTTGATTTAAATGAAATAAGGTATTAAGGAGATGGTGTAAATGATATTATCTACTAAGGAAATGCTTTTAAAGGCTCAAAGAGAAGGATATGCAGTGCCTGCATTTAATATTCATAATCTAGAAACTTTGCAAGTGGTTGTTGAAACTGCAATGGAAATGAGGTCTCCTGTTATTGTAGCAGGAACTCCATCCACAATAGAAAGTTATGCTGGGCCAGATTATATTAAAGCAATGGCTGAAGTTGCAGCAACTAAATATGATGTTCCTATTGCTATTCACTTAGATCACTTTGAAGATGTTGATGCTATTAAGAAGAATATAGACTTAGGCTTTAAGTCTTGTATGATAGATGCATCTAAAATGGAATTTGAAAAAAACATTGAGACAGTTAAAGAAGTTGTAGATTATGCTCATAGATATGATGTAGTAGTAGAGGCTGAATTAGGTAAGCTTGGTGGAAGAGAAGATGATTTAGTTGTTGATGAAAAAGATACAATGTATACAAATCCTGAGGATGCTGCAGAGTTTGTACGTAGAACTAATATTGATTCTTTAGCAGTAGCAATTGGAACTGCTCATGGTTTGTATAAAGGAGAACCTAAATTAGACTTTGAAAGATTAGTAGAGATAAAAGAAAAGGTAGATATTCCTTTAGTTTTACATGGAGCATCTGATGTACCAGATGATTTAGTTAAAAAGGCTATATCATTAGGAATATGTAAAGTAAATGTTGCTACTGATTTAAAAATTCCTTTTGCAAAGGCAGTAAAAGAATATTTAGATGAGCATAATGGTGAAAGTGATCCAAGAAAATATATGACACCAGGGAAACTAGCTATGAAGGAAATAGTTAAGAATAAGATTGAAGTGTGTGGAAGTATGAATAGATACTAGTAGGAAAAGGCTGTTGCAGTAAATGCACGGCCTTTTTCTATAAAAAGTATTAAAGTGGAAAAATATTGGAGGTATATATGATATTAGTAATAAATTTAAATGCATCTGTAGATAAGAGGTATGAAATGGAAAAGTTAGATAAAGGAGAAGTAATGCGAGCTACAACAGTGGAGAATACACCTGGTGGAAAGGGGATACATGTTGCTAATGTAGCTACAATATTAGATGAAGAATGTATAGTAACTGGTTTTTTAGGCGGGAAGACAGGAGAATTTATTGAGGAAAAGCTTAAGGATTATGGAATTAAATCTGACTTTGTAAAAATTAAGGGTGATACAAGAGAGTGTTTAGCTATAATAACTAATGATTTAATACAAACAGAAATACTTGAGCCAGGACCAATTATTGATAATAATGAACGAGTGAACTTTATAGAGAAGTTTAATAAACTAAGTGAAAGTGCGAATATTATAGTAATTTCAGGTAGTGTACCACAAAATATTGAAACTGGATTTTATAGAGAATTAATAGAAATAGCTAATAAAAAGAACAAGAAAGTGTTATTAGATACAAGTGGGATACTTTTAGTTAATGGTGTTAAAGGAAAACCTTATTTTGTAAAGCCAAACAGAGATGAAATTGAAGCATTGACTGGTAGAAAAATAGAATGTACTAATGATGCGATAAATGAAATTAGATACTTTCATAATGAGGGAATAGAATTTGTTGTTATATCTTTAGGTGAAGAAGGCTCAATAGTTGGTTTTAATAATAAGATATATAAGGTAACGGTACCTAAGGTTAATGCAATTAATCCTGTTGGATCAGGTGATTCGTATGTTGCAGGTGTAGCTATTGGATTAGCAAGAAATTATAATATAAATGATGTATTGAAATTGGCTTCAGCTTGTGGAACCGCTAATGCTATGGAGAAGGAAACTGGAAGTGTTAGGAAAGAGATTGTTGATGAATTAATAGATAAAATTAGAATAGAAGTTTTGGAATAGTAGGTATTTGTATTTCAAATTTAGGTGGAAGCTAGATCATATAAATTTATATATGATTTAGCTTTTTCTAGATAATTGATTTTATGGAGGATGTAGTAAGATTTGTGGAAAAACAAATCTACTACATCCTTTTTTGTATTTTAAAGTGGTAGATTTGGAATAA
>NZ_JAASHD010000025.1:11833-58771 GCF_019734375.1 Clostridium sp. K04 | reverse complement strand
TTATCGAAAAAATTTCGTTAATACTCACTTTTACTTTAAAAGCAATAGTAATCTATTTCTTTAATACAACACTAAAACTAAATAGGTACCTTTTATATTTATTCTTTAAAATTAACTATTCCTAATAATTTATTATCATTTGATGCTGAAATCACTTCTACTGATATTTTACCATCTTCATATGTACAAATACTAAACTGAGCATTCTCCTCAAACCTTACTATTCCATTACCCTCATCATGCCCTATAAAACTAAGGCTACCTGTTGAAAAATATGGTTTGTCCGCAAAACTCCCATTAAAAGGATGATGAGTGTGCCCAACAAAAATTCCAACTAATGAACTTTCCCTTATTATCTTTTCAAAGTTATCATCTATATCCACCGACGGTGTAGTAAATTGATCTTTTATAAGATGATGGTGAAGTATTAAAATAGTATCTTTTTTACTACTATCCTTTAATTGATTTTCTAACCACTTATACTGTTCATTTGAAATAAATCCATCACTATTTTTATATACTGAATTATCAAAACTAATAATTCTAAGATTATCAATTTCATTAACAGTATTATAAGGCTCGTTACACTCCTTATTAAACCATCCCTTATAAAAAGCTGCCTTATTATCATGATTTCCTAATGTAAGTATATAAGGAACATTACCTAATAACTTTTCTAATTCACATTTTAAGCTAAAATAATCCTCATACATTCCTGATTCTACTAAATCACCAGTTATAATAACAAAATCAATTTTACTTAAATCTACCATAATTAAAGCCTTTTTTAGCTGAATTAAAGGACTTGTCATATCATTAAAAATAGCATTATACCCCTTTTCAGCCTTAGGATACTCTCTTAAGAAATGAATATCTGATAAATGTAAAAATTTCATATTCTACACCTACTTAATTCTCTTTTTCTTATTTCTTTTAGTTTGTATACTAAATAATATAAGTGCGACTATTGTAGCTACATAAGGTATAGATGCAGTAATTTGTGTTTTTAATGATGTATTTTGAAGTACATTTCCAGCTGCTTGTGAGAATCCAAAAAATAAACTTGATAAAAGTACCCCTATTGGATGAGATTTACCTAAGTTATTAGCTGCCATAGCAATATATCCACGCCCTGAAGTCATGTTTTGCATGAATAATGTTACAGTTCCCATAGAAAGAAGAACCCCACCTAATCCACATAATATACCTGATAAACTTATAGTAAGGAATTGATATTTTTCTACTGGTGTACCAAGACTTCTAGCAGCTTCTTTATTAATTCCAACGGCACGTAATCTATATCCTAATACCGTTTTATATAAGAAAATATACATTCCTATCGCTAATATAAATGCTAAATAATCAATAATTGTTAATCCTGAAAAAATAGTCCCTAATATAGGAATATCCTTAATAATAGGTAAATCTATTTTGGGAAGGCTTACTAAGCTAGTATCAGTAAATACTCCTTTTGTTTTGAAAATTATGTAAAGTAAATATGTTGTTACTCCTCCCATCATAGTATTTGTTGCCATACCAACAACAACTGGGGATGCTTTTAATTTAATTATACAAAATCCTACAATAGCAGATACTATCATTCCACTAATTGCTCCAGCAAGAACAGATAAAAATACATTATGAGTATAATAGTTAGCAACAATACTGAAAAATGCTCCTGTTAACATTGTTCCTTCCATTGCTATATTAAAAATACGTACTTTAGTACATATAGCTGCAGCTAAAGTCACTAATAAAATAGGTGTCATCATACGAAGAGTCGAATTAGCTACCACTGCTAAATAATCTATACTTAACTCCATTACTATACTCCTTCCTTGCCTGTTGCACTTTTCTTTTTATACCACTTTACAGCAAATCTCGCTGTAATTAGTAAAGTAATAATTCCTTGAATAATTGTTGTTACTTCTGATGGAACTCCCATACTACGCTCAATAGTACTTCCGCCTGTAGTAATTCCAGCTAAGAAAATACTACTAACTAAAATACCAACCGGGTGGTTGCTTGACATTAATGAAGCTATAATACCAGTCCATGCATAACCTGGCGATGTAATCATACTATCTACATAACGATATCTTGTTCCTAAAACTTCACATGCACCACCAAGTCCTGCTAATGCCCCACTAAGCATTAATACATAATACATCATCTTAGTACTATTAACACCACCATAGTTTGCAAAGTTAGAATTTAATCCACCCATTTTTGCTTTATATCCAAAGCTTGTTCTCTTCATTATAAAAAGTACAAATAATACACAAATAACTGAAATTACAAATCCCCAATGTAATGAATATCCTTCAAACATCTTAGGTAAAATATTATCAGTTAACTTTTGTGTTTGAATTGCTGAAGAATCTAAACCTAGCGGATCCTTTACAACATATGTTGTAAAATAAGAAGCTATATAATCAGCAACATAATTCATCATAAGAGTTATAATAAGTAAATCTAGCTTAAATCTTTCACTTACATAAGCTGAAATAAGTGAATATAAAACACCTACTATTGCACCACTTATAAGAGACATAGCAACAACAAAAGCTGGTGGGCCTGGACATATCACAGCTACAACTGCTGAAGTAAATGCCCCTAAAACCATTTGACCCGCAGCACCTAAGCTTGAATAACCTGATCCCCAAGCTAATGCACCAGCAAGACCAGCAAATATAATAGGAACTGAACGTGTTAAAGTCGTAGTTAAATAATAAGCAGATCCAAATCCACCTTTAAACATTCCTATAATTGCTTCAAAAGGATTAAATCCAGAAAATGCAATAATTACACCACCTAATAATATTCCAACAACAATAGCTTGTAGAGGATGCTTTAATGGTTCAAATATATTTGAAAGTCTACTCTTTGCAATACTCCCAGATAACGAATTTTTACTTTTCATTATTCTTACCTCCTACCATTAAAAGACCTAATTCCTTTTCATCAATACTTCCTCTTTTAAATTCACCAACAATTTCACCCTCATAAATAACGTAAATTCTATCACTTAAATCCATAATTTCACTTAACTCTGAAGATACTAATAATACACTATCTCCTTTATTTCTTTTTTCAACAAGCTGATCATGAATAAACTCTATTGCACCTATATCAATTCCCCTTGTAGGCTCACAAGCAATAATAAGTGGTGTTTCCATAGATATTTCTCTTGCAACAATAAGTTTTTGTGCATTTCCACCTGAAAGTTCTTTTATTTTTTGTGAAGGTGAATCTGCCTTAACACGGAATTTATAAATCAAATCTGTTGCATGCTTTGTTACTTTATTAATATTTAAAATTCCCTTTTTAGAAAATTCTTTATTATCTTCATATCCCATTAATGCATTTTCAGCTAATGTTGCATCTGGTGCACTTCCCCACATATAACGATCTTCAGGAATATGCGCAATACCAGACTCTCTAATATTCATTACAGTATGATTTGTAATATCTTTATTATTGATAATTACATTACCACCATCAACTTTTTCTAAACCCGTTATACATCGAATTAGCTCAGATTGACCATTTCCTGATACACCTGCAATACCTACTATCTCACCTTTTTTAATATGTAAGTTAACATTATTTAAGATATTTTTATCATGTTCACCCTTTAATATTAAGTTCTTAACTTCTAAAAGTTGTTCCTTTGTTTCCTTTTCTGGAATTACTCTATTAGCTATTTGTCTTCCAACCATTAAATACGATAACTCTTCAACACTTGTATCCTTCTTTAATCTTTCAGCTACAACTTCTCCAAGTCTCATTACTACAATCCTATCTGCAACTTCCATAACTTCATGAAGCTTATGAGTTATAATTATTAAGCTTTTTCCTAACTTAGCTAATTGCTTCATAGTCTTTAAAAGTTCATCTACTTCAATAGGTGTAAGTACTGCTGAAGGCTCATCAAAAATAATGACATCCGCATTTTGATAAAGTGTTTTTAATATTTCTACACGTTGTTGAAGCCCTACTGGACATTGCCCTACAATAGCACTTGGATCCACTTGTAACATGTAACGCTTTGACAGATCTTCTACCACTTTAATATTCTTTTTATAATCGAAGAATACTCCTCTTTTCATTTCATTTTTATATACAATATTTTCTGCAACAGTCATTGACTCAAAAAGCATGAAATGTTGCTGTACCATTCCAATTCCTTCTTGCATAGCGTCTGACGGATTATGAAAATTCATTTTATTTCCATTGATAAATATTTCTCCCGAATCAGGTCTTTCCAATCCATAAAGTATCTTCATTATAGTAGACTTTCCAGCACCATTTTCTCCAACAACAGCAAGTATTTCTCCCTTATTAAGGTTTATATTAACTTTGTTGTTAGCCACTACATTACCATATGTCTTGACTATATTTCTCATTTCTAAAAGCATATCCAAGTTACTCCTTTTTCTAAATTAATCTAGAATATTAATAAGAGGCAAAGCTAAAATCGCTTATGCCCCTTATATAATTGGTACTACGTACTAATTTTATATTCTAATTAGTTTGCAGCTTCTTCAGGAACTTCTATTATTAATTCCCCTGAAATAATTTTTTCTGCTGCTTCTTTACCCGCTGCTATAACTTCATCAGTTATAATTTTAGTATTTCTATAATTCATTTCTTCTGGAGAAACACCAACAACTCCAAATGCACCTTCTTTTAATCCAAGAATTTGTGAACCACCATTTAATTCATCTGCTAAGAATCTCTCAATTATAGTATCTACAACAGCCCCTGTATTCTTTAATAATCCGCTAATAATACTTGCATTTTCAGAAGTAGTTTGGTCTACACTTAATCCTGTTGTATATATTGGTGTACCCTTTTTGCTTAACTCTTGAGCAGCTTGGTATATACCAGAGTTTGCACTAGCAGAAACCCCACCAAAAATAAAGTTTGCTCCTGCGGCTTTTTGTTGTAAAGCATATTCATAAGCTAAGTTAGTATCATTGTAAGAATTAGTGTAGTTGTACATGAATTTAGCATCTGGGTTAACAGATTTTACACCTTCTGCAAATCCATATCTGTATTTATATGTAGCTTGTGTTTGGAATGATGAAATATATCCATATAAGCTTTCATTAGGGAAAGCAGTTCCAACCATTACCCCTAAAACGTATGAACCTTGTGCCTCATCAAATCCAAAGCTTGTTACTTTTCCATTAGATGCAGTTGTATCAATTACAGCATATTTTGTATTTGGGAATTTATCTGCAGCATCACTAAATGGATCAGCTGCTTGCCAACCAATACCTATTATTAAATCGTACCCTTCGTTAGATGCAGCAAGTGTATTTTCTTCCCATGCAGCAGTATCAGTACATTCAATAGATGTCATTTTAAATCCGTAAGTTTTACTTGCTTCTTCTAAAGCTTCATATGCTTGAAGAATAAATTTTTCAGTTCCGATTGTATCAGAAATTAAAGCTATATTTAAATTTGAATAATCACCATTATCACCTTTGCTTCCTGCTGATTCCTTATTTCCAGAGTTTGAACATCCAGCAAAAAGAAGTGTAGTCATAATAAGCAGTAAAGAAGTTATTATTTTTCTCATTATTTCATCTCCTAAAATTCATTTATACCTTGATTATAATGATTATGGTGATAAAAAAATATGACTTATGTCATATTTCGACCAAAAAACTGTATATTATTTTATTTTTTTTATTCATCATTCGCTTTTTACCTTAATATTTTTATTTAACTACATATATATTGAATACTCTTTTAATAAATATTTAGCATTTTACTTAATATTTATTAATCATATATTTGCTTATTTATTCACCAAGTAGTGATTTTTCCTTATTTTTCTTAGCCTAAGACCTTATTGTTATATGTCTATTGTTATGTTAAAATAATGACACGAATATACGAATAATATTATTAATTTACTCATTTATTTGGAGGAACTTATGATAAAGATTACGGATAATGTATTACTAGATAAATACATTAATAATACTGGTATTTCTAAATTATTTTCACAAGATATTAATAACTACTTAGAACTTTTTTCTTTAAATAAAGGTGATTTCTTAATTAACGAAGGAGAATGCTCTAATTATCTATATTTTTTAGTAAGTGGAAAATTAAAAGTTTTCTCTCATTCCACATCTGGTAAAATAATGTCTATAACCCATTTTAATTCTTTTGAAATTATAGGTGAAACCTGCAGTTTATGGGACAAACCTCCAACTGCCTCAGTTCAAGCTAGTTCAAAGGCATACTGTATTGGCATATCTATGCAATATAGAAGTCTTCTTTTAAATGATGTAGTATTCTTAAGATATATTTGTCAAAATCTTGGTGAAAGACTTAGTTATATGAATAATAACACTTGCACCAATCTTTATGAATCATTAGAAAGCCGTTTAGCATCTTTTATCTTAAAAACTGAGAAAGATGGAATCTTCTCTTATAATCTAACAGAATGCGCCGAGCTTTTATGTGCAAGCTATAGACATTTGTTGAGAATCATTAATTCATTTTGTAGTACAAATAAACTTTTTAAAAACGGAAAATATTACAAGATAATAGATAGAGATTATTTAGAAAAAGTTGCTTCAAATTCTTCTATAACCTAAAAAAACTGTATTGATTATAAAATCAATACAGTTTTTTATGTTATAGAATATTATTTAGCCCTCATTAAATAATTCTTTATTAATATTACGACTATACTTAATATTGCCATTACTAAAAATACTATTATTTCCTGTGTTCCTAAATTGCTCAAATGTAATATACTTCTAAATAAAATTGCTGCTACAAAAAATCCTATTGCTGTTGTTGTACATAAAAATAAACGCAATTTATTAAATGGTCTACACACTCTTATTACAGCTAAAATACTTGTTAATCCAATCATGTAATACATAATCGTAGTCATTTCATATAATTTTATATTTAAAGCTGGAGCTATTAAATATAAAATTATGATATTTATTATTATCACTATAGCATATGGCAATGAATTCTTTAATACACTCTTTAAAAATTTTTCTTTTATTTGCTTTCCATTTGGTTCAAATGATAAAAAGAATGATGTATATCCTTCAATAGCAAGATCTATTAATGTAATTTGTATTGGCATAAATGGAAACGCTGTACAAGTTATAATATTCAATATTGATAACATTACAGAATATAATGTTTTTATGAAAAATATTGTAGCAACGTTAGTAATATTATTTACAACTCTTCTTCCTTCCATTAATACATCTTTTAAAACACTAAAGTCAGAATTTAAAAGTACTATTTGTGATACTTGCTTAGCTACATCACTAGCTTCTGGAAGAGTTATGCTACAATCAGCTTGTCTTAATGCAATAACATCATTTACTCCATCCCCTGTCATTGCAACTGTATGTCCTTTTGCTTGTAGAGCTTGAACTAATAAACTTTTTTGATTTGGAGAAACCCTAGCAAATATACTATACTTATCAACTATTTCCATTATTTCATCGTCATTTTTTATAGTAGATAAGTCTATGTATGATTCATAATCTTCTAATCCTGCTTGCTTAGCTATACTAGAAACAGTCAATGGATTATCACCTGAAATTACTTTTACTGTTACGACTTCCCCCTTAAAAAATCCAAGCATTTCTTTTGCATTTTTCCTTAATGGATCAGACAATTCTATAGAAGCAATTATATCTATATCAGGTAATACATCTTCTACTACCTCTTTAGAGTATCCTACGAGTAATACTCTTTTACCTTGCTTTTGTGCTTCTACCAAACTTTCATCCATTGTAAAGTTGCTCTTTAATATTAATTTTTCAGGTGCTCCAACTATTATAGATCCTATGTCTTTAAATGAAATAGAACTCCACTTTCTTTCAGATGAAAATGTATTCTTATACTCAATTTCAAATGTATCACTTTCTTTAAAGTAATCTTTTAATGCTTGAAAAGTTCCATTATTATCTCCAATTTCATTAACAAAAGCACTTAAGGCCTGTTTTAATGAAATTGGCATTATTTCCTCATTAAATTTTACAACATTAGAAACTTTCATTTTTCCTTCTGTAATAGTACCAGTCTTATCAAGACATAATGTATCTACATGAGCTAATGTCTCTACACTATATAAGTCTTGTACTAATACCTTTTTCTTCGCAAGTTTTATTACACCTGTTGCAAGGGATATACTAATTAATAAAACTAGTCCTTTTGGTAGCATTCCCAATAATGCTGCTGATGTTGATATTACAGAACTTTTAATTAGTTGATTTCTAACAAAATAAGCCTCTATAAATAACAATGCTCCTACAGGTATTATGATTAAACTAGTAAGTTTTGTTACCTTTCTCATTGAGCTTAATAATTCTGAATTTATCTTCTTATGTTTTTTACTCTTTAATGTAATTTCGGCTACTAAATTATCTTTTCCTACTTTCTCAACTTTCGCATAGCATTTTCCACTAACAACATAACTCCCTGAAAATAATTTATCTCCTGGTAACTTTATAATTGTGTCTGACTCTCCAGTAAGTAAAGATTCATTTACTTCTATTTTCCCATCAATAACAACTGAATCTGAACAAATTTGATTTCCCATATTTAATATAGTTATGTCATCTAAAACTACTTCATCGACATCTATACTAATTTCTCTTCCTTCTCTTATTACATCAACCTTTGATACTGTTAGTACAGATAAATTTGCTACCAAGTTTTTAGCATGTATCTCTTGAAAACTACCAATACATATATTCAATATAATTATCAGCATAAATGCTAAATTAGAATATGCACCAACTGACATTAAAGCAATAGCAATAAGAAAATTATATAAATTGAATAATGTAAATACATTACCTGAAATAATCTCCCAATTAGATTTTACAGTTTTTTCTTCAACAATGTTTATTTTTCCTTTTTCTTTTCTATCTAATACTTCCTCTTGTGTTAATCCTAATATAGTTTGCTGTTCTCCCACATTAACCACACTCCATATCAATTCTTCTAGTAATTATTTTTATAGTACCTTTTCAATATGTATCTATATTTTTACTTATAATAACACTTATTATATCTATATAATGTAAAATCTATGTTAAATTTTAAAATTTTTCTATAATATAGTTTTTAAATTATATATCTCTTCCATATTTTGAGTTATAAAAATACTGCATCAATTAAATTAATTCAGTATCTTTTCTTTTACTATAAAACAAAAAATGGAGCCTTTATCCCTAAGAATAAAAGCTCCATCGCTTTAAAACCCATTTAATATTATAAACAATTTACAATTTATGTTTTATAAATAAATTGGCTATTTGCTAAATATTATCTATTTTCTATTAATTTAAAAACAGATAAATTAATTAACAAATTGTTCCTCCAACAGCTTTGATATCATTATCATTTTCAACTGCTGCCTTTATTGATAATTCTAATGCCTTACTAATATCAACAATACTCATTGATGGCTTTTCTGGTTTATCTACTACTTGTGCAGGTATATATGGAACATGAATAAATCCAGCTTTCATGTTAGGATATTTTTTATCAACTAAGTATAATAAACCATACATAACGTGATTACATACAAAAGTACCTGCTGTATTTGAAACTGATGCTGGAAGTCCACCATCTTTAATTTCCTTAACCATAGCCTTTATTGGTAAGTTAGAAAAGTATGCTGGTTCTCCATCTTCGTATATAGCTATATCTAATGGTTGATTACCTTCATTATCTTCTATTCTTGCATCATCAATATTAATTGCAACTCTTTCTGGTGTAACTCCAAATCTTCCACCAGCTTGACCTATAGAAATAACTATATCTGGATTATGTTTTTCTATAGCTTCTTCTATTTTAGCTAATGATTTTCTAAAAACAGTTGGAATTTCTAACTTAATTACTTCTGCTCCACTAATATTTTCTGGTAATAATTTAACAGCTTCTAAAGCTGGATTTATACTTTCTCCACCAAATGGATCAAATCCTGTTATTAATACCTTCATTTTCATCTTCTCCCTCATTTTACATTTTGTCTTTTTGGCAAATATGAGATATTTCCTTTAATCAAAACATTTAAAGAAAATATCTCATAAATAAAATTTTTAATTATAATTTATCTAATTGAATTTACTCAACATCCTAAGATGCTCAGTTTCATTTATAATAACATTATATACAATTATTCATTAAATTAAAATGCTAAGAAGTACATTAATAAAATATGAATAGCTAATAAAATTAATGCTACAGGAGCTTGTTGCTTGATTATTGCATTTTTATCCTCAATTTCAAGTAAAGCTGCTGGCATAATATTAAAGTTAGCTGCCATTGGTGTTAATAATGTACCACAGTAACCAGCTGTTAAAGCTAAAGCTCCTGCTATAGCCACATTAGCACCCTGTGCAAATACAAATGGTATACCTATACCAACTGTTATTACTGAAAATGCTGCAAAAGCATTTCCCATAATCATTGTGAATAATGCCATACCTACACAGTAAGCAGTAACCCCTATGAATATATTTCCTTGAGGTAATATACCTGATATTCCTGAAGAAATTACATCTCCAACTCCTGCTGCTGTAAATAATGCACCAAGTGCTGCTAATAATTGTGGTAATATACTTACTGCACCTACTGATTGAAGCATTCTATCTGATTCTTCAACTAATACTCTTGGTTTTGCTTTTGTAATAACAAATGTTACTATTGCTGCAATAACAGCTGCAACACCTATAGCTGCTGTTCCTGAAATTGCTGTAAATTGTGCAATCCCTAAAGCCGCTAAAGCTATAACTAATGATGGTACAAATACCTTTAAACCTAATTTCTTTGCTTGTTCTTCTCCAAATTTTTCATCTAATGCTTTAACAGTTCCTGGTTTAACTTGCTTAGTTAAAGTAAGTACTGCTATAACTACTAATATTCCACCAACAACTACTGATGGTATGTACGGTCCAAATATAAATATTATTCCTAATAATGCCCAAAATAGAGATGTCCCTATTTTTGCCTTATGATTTTTATCTCTTAATGTTAATACTGCTGTATTTAACATCATAATTCCAATTATTATATAGAATATTTCTAATAACATATTAGAAATTGCTGCAAAATCCATATGCGTCTTCTCCTTTGTTAACTATTTATTCTTTTTTCCAAACTCTCTTTCTAATCTCTTGTCCAGTAAAATGTTTTGAATTACAACTAATCCAAATGCAATTATTGCTACAGGTATTGATGCTTTTGCAATATCTAACCCTGATGTTGCATATCCTAAATCACTTAATGTATTAGCAATTAATAAAACTCCTGAACTTGCTAGGAAAAGGTTTTGTCCATAGAAGTTACCATAGTTGTCCATAGATGCTGCTGCAGCTTTTATTTTAGCTTCTGTTTTTTCATCTATCTTTCCATACTTACTTATTGCTGCACCTTGAGCCATTGGATTTATTAATGGTCTAACAAATTGAGGATGTCCACTTATTCTTAATGACATAGCTCCTGCAATTTGTCTTATTAAACAATAAAGTGTTAAAAGCTTTCCTGTTGAAAGATTTTTTACTTGTTTAATTAATGCAACTGCCTTTTCTTTTAATCCGTATCTTTCTGATATTCCTATTACAGGTAAAGTTAATATGAAAATTGTTATTAATCTTTGATTAACAAATGTATTACCAAGTATTGATAGTATTTCAGTTATATCCATGTTTGCTGCAAACCCTGTAGCCAATGCTGATATTATTATTACAGCAATACTATCAAGTTTTAATGCAAAACCTACTATTACCATCAAAATTCCTATTAGCACCATTTAAATCATCCCTCCACTATTTCTTATATTATATTTATACTTCTTTTTTATACATTTGTCTACAATTTTCTGTATTTTTTTTATTCTTTTATGCTAATTGTTTAATTTAATACCGATTTAATTAACAAAGTGTTAATATATAGCATTATAAATAATTGCATCTATATATTTGGCTAATTTAGGTTATATATATAAGCTAATCATCTCCGAATAATTATTCAATATTATTCATAATTATTCATAATTATTCATAATTGTATGTATATTTCTTCATAATATTAAAGAGATTGCTAACTTTAGCAATCTCTTTAATATCAAATTCATTTTCTCTTTCATACCTACCTATAAGTTTAGATACTTTTATTATCTATTTAATTATTTCTAATATATACACTAAAAGTCCCAAAATTAATAATAAAAGTAATATAAATAATATAGCATTAAATATACTTCTCTTCCTCTCATAAATACTTTTGTTTAAATATATTCTATTTATATATCAAATATTATATTATTTGACCCTTTTTAGGTAATAGCATATCTCTATTCTCATTATAAAGTTTTTCTGGATGATATGAATGAATTGGAATTAACAACCTTGGAGTAATTAAATTAATTATTTTTACTAAATCATAAGGCCTAGCATGACCACTACATGACATCATCTTAAATTCAATATCATTATCTTCAAATTGTTTCACAAATGGTGCAAATCTAGGGTCAAAATCTCCTAATGGAGATGCATCTGAATGTATATAAATCCCTTTTTTCTTTAATTTATCTATATATTTTAATGCAAGTGTATCTAACTGCCAAAAATATTTACTTTCATCATTTATTAATTCTTTAAAATCAACTCTTAAGTTTTCATCTAAGCCATAATCTTTATTATCTAATTGATAATAATAAGTTGCTATTCCTGTAGCTTCTTTAACTACATATGAAAAATATGCATCTAACACAACAACTCTTGGGTTAGTTTTAATTATATTTAATATTCTTTCCACATTAGCAATATAATAATTAAATGTAAGCTGTTTATCAGGATTACTTTTAACAACTTCGTTTATTTTTTCTATAAGCTCTTCCTCATTTTCAGCTTCATTTTCTCTTAATTTTTCTCCAAAATCTTGAAATGAAACACTTACCCCTTCAATTAATAGAACATCACAATTTTTACTTTCTTTACAGAAATTAATAGTATCATTTTCCCTATACCCATGTAATCTTATATCACCTGAGTATGCTATCTTTAAATCTGGCGTTTCAATTAATAGCCCACATGCCCCATATGCATCATGATCAACTGGCATTACTTTAACTTTAATTTTCCCAACATTAATAATTTCATTTTCTTCAACACCAATTACTTCTCTTGTATTCGTTTGCCCTTTTTCATATAAAGGAAAAATAAAATCATTATTAATATTCAATGTATTTAATAATGATTTTGTACCTTCTAATGTATACAATGGTATTTCAGAGTTTAAATAATTTACAATTTTCGAATGATCTAAATGAATATGAGATAAAAATACAGCGGTATCATTGAACTTGTTTTCTTTTGATTTATACCCCTTTAATGGTATCTTTGGATCAAATATATTATCTAAATATGGTACTAATTTATTATCTAATAATCCTTGTAAATCACTAGGCTGAACCTTTGCCGCTGGATTAAATTCACTTCCAAAATCAAAGAATATATGACTATCTTCATATGCAATTTCTATAATAGTTCCACCTATTGTTAAGACTCCACTATGAAATGTAATTTTTGTTTTTTTATCTTTTAGCATATTTATAAACAACTCCTCGTATCTTAAATATTTTCATCATTAGTAAATTTATAACTCTATAATAACGTATTTTCCATTCTTTATAAACTCCCTCTCTATATTCACTAATCCTATTATATTTTTATAAACTGTAGAAAAATTCTCTTATCTTTTACTTAAAATTATAATTCATTTTTACAGTATCTATTTTAATACGTAAATACAATATACACTTTCTAAAATATCATTTCATAATATCTTTTAATATTTCTTTCAAGCTCTAATAAATCAACATTTCTACCAATTCTTAAAGTCTCCTTTCCTTCAATATATAGTAGAAATATAGGTAAAGAAAATACTCCATACTTTGCTGCTAGCTCTACATTTTTTTCTCCATCTATCTCTACAGCCTTTATATTTGGTAATGTTCTTAAAATACCTTCAATCTTAAATTTTATCGCTTCACATGCACCACAATCTCTCCCCGTAAAATAAACTACTACCATTTCATTATCATTAATTAATCTCAAAACCTCATCTTCACTTGATATCCTATTCAAAATTATCCCTCATTTCAATAACTATAATTTAAGTAATTCATGTTAATAAATTATAGTTAATAATATATTGCTTCTTTTAGCTTAACTTTTATAAGTAAATTATATACAAAAATATAGCTAGTACCTGAATATTCAAGTGCTAGCTACTTATTTAATTATTTATTATTTTTATAAAAATATTCTAAAATATCATCAAATGTTTCAAATGCTAATCCTGCAGCTTCACAACATTCTGTTATAGCCTCTTCCATTTCCTTAATAGGAATATCTTTTACAGTATCGCATTCTATACCTTGTTCACGATAAGATTCACATATTGCATTTTCTAAATCTTCTTGTGAAATCCCCTCTTCCTTAAACATGCTTAAAAAAATTTCTCTAATATTATTTTCTCTTTCAATTTCAGTTAATATGTTTTCCATATATCCTCCAAATGTCATCTCAAAAATTTATATTCTCATTGATAATTATACCATAATTTATAAATTTATAACATTTACAAATAGGTTTTTAATCTCTCCTATCATCAATCCTTATTTAGTTATTATTCTCTAACTTTTAATTTATATAAAAAGAGTTATCTTTAATTGATTTATTAATCATTAAAGATAACTCTACTTTTAACTCTTATTTCATTAAATACTTATCAACAGCTAATGCTGCATTTCTTCCTTCAGCAATTCCCCATACAACCAATGATGGTCCTCTTCTTGCATCTCCAGCAACGAAAACTTTCTCTTTAGATGTTCTATAATCTATATCATTGGCAGCAATATTGCCTCTTTTATTTAGTTCTACCCCTAAATCATTAGCTATATAATCTTCAACTCCTGTGAATCCCATAGCTATTAAAACTAAATCGGCATTCCAAATTTTTTCAGAACCTTCTATTTCTTTAAGATTCATTCTACCGTCTTCTCCCTTAACCCATTGTACATCAACAGTTTTTAGAGATTTGACATTTTCATTTTCATCTCCATAAAACTCTTTAACGCTCGTTAAATATCTTCTTGGATCATGCCCAAACTTTGCAATATACTCTTCTTGGCCGTAATCAACTTTTAATACCTTTGCATATTCTGGCCAAGGATTATTTGCAGATCTAGTCTTTGGTGGCTCTCCCATAATTTCAAATTGATTTACAGATTTACATCCTTGTCTAAGAGCTGTTCCAACACAGTCTGTTCCAGTATCTCCACCACCAATTACTATTACATCCTTATTAGTTGCTAAAATATCAGTACCTTTATTAAACTGGGAGTTAATTATTCTCTTAGTATTGTTAGTTAAATATTTTACTGCAAAATGAATTCCATTAAGTTCTCTTCCCGGAGCTTTTAAATCTCTTGGATTAGATGCTCCTATAGTAACTACTACTGCATCATATTCTTTATCTAATTCGCTGTACTTTACATCAACCCCAACATTAACGCAAGTTTTAAAAATTATTCCCTCTTCTTTAAGAATCTCAGCTCTTCTTTCTATAACAGTTTTCTCAAGCTTCATATTTGGTATACCATACATCATAAGGCCACCAACATGATCTTCTCTTTCATATACAGTAACACTATGTCCTAACTTATTTAAAAAATCTGCAGCTGCAAGTCCTGATGGTCCTGAACCTATTATTGCAACCTTTTTGCCTGTTCTTACTTCTGGTGGATTTGCTTTAATTAACCCTTCGCTAAATCCTTTTTCAATAAGATACTTTTCATTAGCTTTAATAGTTACAGCATCTCCATGTAATCCACAAGTACATGCATTTTCGCATAATGCTGGACATACCCTTGATGTAAACTCTGGAAAATTACTTGTTTTTAAAAGCCTTTCTAATCCTAGTTCCCATTTTCCTAGATATACAAAGTTATTCCATTCTGGAATAAGATTATGAAGTGGACATCCTGTTGCCATATTATTTAACATAACACCTGACTGGCAAAATGGAACTCCACAATCCATACATCTTGCCCCTTGTTTTCTTCTTTCCTCTTCTGTAAGAGGTGTATCAAATTCATTCCAATGATTCACTCTATTGAGTGCATCCTCTCTGCTACAATTTTTTCTATTAAACTCCATAAAACCTGTTGCTTTTCCCATGATACTCCCTCCTTACATTACCCTTCCAGTTTTTTCATAAAAGGCATTTACTAAAGCTTCATCTCTAGTACATCCCTTTTCTTCGTTAATTCTAACAAGCTCTAAAACTTCTTTATAATCTACAGGAATAACTTTTTTAATCTTAGTTATATATAAATCAAAATTATCTAAAATAGTTTTTGCTTTAACTGAATTAGTAAGCTCATAATGTTCATTTATTATATCTTTTAAGAATTTGACATCTTTATCATCTGGATTTTCAATAAGAACCATTTCTTTATTAACCTTAGAATTGAAATCTCCATCTTCATCTAACACATAAGCAATTCCACCACTCATACCTGCTGCGAAATTCACTCCTGTTTTTCCAAGTATAACAGCTTTTCCTCCAGTCATATATTCACATCCATGAGCTCCACAACCTTCTACTACAGCTGTTGCTCCTGAATTTCTTACACAGAATCTTTCTCCAACAATTCCACTAAAGAAAGCCTTTCCTGAAGTAGCTCCATATAATGCAACATTACCTACTATAATATTATCTGCTGCAACCAGTTTACTATTTTTAGGCTGATATACTATTACCTTTCCTCCAGATAATCCCTTACCAACATAGTCATTACCATCGCCTTCAACTTCTAAAGTTAAACCACTTGGTATAAATGCCCCAAAGCTTTGTCCCGCTGCTCCTGCACATTTAATCCAAATTGTATCTTCTGGTAATCCTTCTGTTTTATATCTTCTAGTTATTTCTGACCCTAAAATAGTACCAAATGTTCTATCTGTATTAACAATATCTATATTTATTTTAACTTTTTCTTTATTATCCAATGCTGGTTTTGCTAATTCTAAAAGAACAGTTGAATCTTTAACTTCATTAAGCTTATGATCAAATTTCTTATCTTCATTAAAGATAACTCCATTTTCTGAATTAATTTGAGACTTATCTAATATTAATGATAAATCAACTCTTTCAGCCTTCCAATTATTAAGATGTTCCTTTTTCTTTAACTTATCTACTCTGCCAATCATTTCATCTATACTTCTAAATCCAAGCTTAGCCATATATTCCCTTAACTCTTGTGCTATAAATTCCATGAAGTTTACAACATATTCAGGTTTACCAGTAAACCTCTTTCTAAGCTCTTCATTTTGAGTTGCAATTCCTACTGGACAAGTATCTAAATTACATACTCTCATCATTACACAACCTAAGGCTACAAGTGGAGCTGTTGCAAATCCAAACTCTTCTGCTCCAAGTAATGCTGCTATTGCAACATCTCTTCCAGTCATAAGTTTACCATCTGTTTCTACTCTTACTCTATCCCTTAAGTTATTCATAACAAGTGTTTGATGAGCTTCAGCAAGTCCTAATTCCCAAGGAAGACCGGCATGTTGAATTGATGTCTTAGGAGATGCCCCTGTACCCCCATCATATCCTGATACTAATATAACATCAGCTCCAGCCTTAGCAACACCTGCTGCAACTGTTCCAACTCCTGCTTCTGCAACTAATTTTACTGAAACATCTGCATATATATTCGAATTCTTTAAATCATATATAAGTTGTGCTAAATCCTCAATTGAATAAATATCATGATGCGGTGGTGGTGAAATTAATCCAACTGCTGTAGTTGAATGCCTTGTCTTAGCTATCCAAGGATATACCTTTGATGCAGGTAATTGTCCACCTTCTCCAGGCTTTGCTCCCTGTGCCATTTTAATTTGTAGTTCATCAGCATTAACTAAATATTCTGATGTAACACCAAATCTTCCTGATGCTATTTGTTTAATTTTTGATCTCTTTGTATCTCCGTTTGCTAATGGAATCCATCTTTCTCTATCTTCTCCACCTTCACCAGTATTAGATTTACCACCTAATCTGTTCATAGCTATAGCAAGAGCTTCATGTGCTTCCTTTGAAATTGATCCATATGACATTGCTCCTGTCTTAAATCTCTTTACTATTTCAGATACTGGCTCTACTTCTTCTAATGGAATAGGATTTTCTTCAAATTCAAAGTCTAGTAATCCTCTTAAAGTTAATCCTTCTTCTTCTTTCATTATTAATGAAGAATACTCCTTAAACTTATTGTAATCTCCACTCTTAGTCGCTTGTTGTAGTAAATAAATACTTATTGGATTGTATAAATGCTTTTCTCCATCACTTCTTAATTTATCTCTACCAAAGTTATCTAAATCAAAGTTAAGTTGCTTAAGTCTCTTATTATAAGCATCTTCATGCTTTCCTAAAGCTTCTTTTTCAATATCCTTTAATGTTAATCCACCAATTCTGCTTGTTGTATTTGTAAAGTATTTATCTATTACAGTTTTATCTATACCTAACGCTTCAAATATTTGAGCTCCTTGATAAGATCTAATAGCCGATATTCCCATTTTAGAAAGTATCTTAGTTATACCTTTTACAACAGCATTATCATAATTGTTAGTTGCCTCTTCATAAGGAATTGTAATCATTCCATCTTCAACTAACTCATGAATAGTTTGATAAACTAAATATGGATTAACTGCTGTAGCACCATATCCTAAAAGTGTTGCAAAATGATGTACTTCTCTAGCTTCACCAGTTTCAACAATTATATCTGCTAAACTTCTAACACCCTTTTTAATTAAATAATTATTCATTGCAGCAACTGCTAATAATGAAGGTATTGGTGCATTATCCTTATCTACAAATCTATCTGATAATATAATTACATTAGTTCCTTCTTTAATTAATTGAAGTGCTTCTCTACATAAATACTTTAATGATATTTCTAAGCTATTTTCCTTTGTAATATCAAAAGTAATATCTAATGTACTTATTTTATACCCATGTCCATTTAATGATTTTATTTTTTCTAAATCCTTATTATTTATAATTGGATTAACTATTTCTATTTGTCTGCAGCTTTCTGGACAATCATCTAAAATATTTCCTTTAGATCCTAAGTAAACATTAGTAGATGTTACGATTTCTTCTCTTATAGCATCTATTGGAGGATTTGTTACTTGAGCAAATAATTGTTTAAAGTAATTAAATAATGGTTGATCCTTTAATGATAATACTGCAAGTGGTGTATCAATTCCCATAGCCGCCATTGGTTCATGCTTATTTTGAGCCATTTCAAAGATATTAGTTTTTAAATCTTCATATCCATAACCAAAAACTTTTTGATAAGTTTTTCTTTCATCTTTGTTCATGAACTTTTCTTCATAATTTTCTATTTTTATATCTCTTAATGGTGTTAATCTTTCATCTAACCATTCTTGATATGGATGCTCTAAGCTATATTTTTTCTTAACTTCTGAATCCTCTATTAATTCTCCCTTAACAGTATCAACTAATAAAATCTTACCTGGTTCTAATCTTTCTTTTCTAATAACTCTTTCCTCATCAATTGCAACAGCACCTGTTTCTGATGCTAAGAAAAGATAACCATCATCAGTTATGTAATATCTAGAAGGTCTTAATCCATTTCTATCTAAAACTGCACCAACTTTATCTCCATCAGTAAATACTATTGAAGCTGGTCCATCCCATGGTTCCATTATTGTTGAATTATATTTATAGAAAGCTTTTTTATCAGGATCTATATTTTTTGATTTTTCCCATGGCTCTGGAATTAACATTAATATCGCTCTTGTTAAATCTCTTCCACCCATATATAAGAATTCTAATACATTATCGAATGTTGCTGAATCAGAACCTTCCTTATTAATAATAGGTAATACCTCTTGTAATCTTTCACCAAAAACTTCTGATTTAATAGAATCTTCTCTTGAATAAATTTTATTAACATTACCTCTTAAAGTATTTATTTCACCATTATGAACCATCATTCTATTAGGATGTGCTCTTTCCCAACTTGGGAATGTATTTGTTGAATATCTTGAATGAACTAAAGCAATAGCTGATTCTACTTCCTTATCTAATAGGTCATGATAAAACTCTCTAACCTGTGTAGATAATAACATCCCTTTATAAACTATAGTTTTAGACGAAAGTGATGCTATATAAGTACTACAATCATTTAATTTTTCTTCATTATTAAATGACTTTTCAATATCTCTTCTTAATATATATAATTCTCTTTCAAAATCCCTAGATGAATTTATACCTTCTGGCTTATTAATTATAATTTGCATAATCTTTGGCATAGCTTCTAAAGCTGCTTTTCCAAGCCCACTATAATCTACTGGAACTTCTCTTAATAATAAAAGTGAATATCCTCTTTTATTTAAAACTTCATTAATTATATTTAATGCTAATTTCCTTTTACTTTCTTCAGTTGGTAAAAATAATGCTCCTACTGCATACTCACCTGAATCTGGTAATTTTACATTAGCTTCATTACATACTCTTTTAAAGAAATTATGTGGTATTTGAATTAATATACCAGCTCCATCACCAGTATTTTCATCAGCCCCAGTACCACCTCTATGCTTCAAATTTTCTAAAATATCTAATGCATCATTAATAACCTTATTAGATTTCTTTCCTTTAATGTTTACTACAGCTCCAATTCCACATGCGTCATGTTCAAAATTGCTGTTGTATAAGCCCCAATTTTCTTTCATAAATAACGCTCCTTTTATTTATAATTTAGTCATATTATCTTCTTTGCTTTTCAATAAAAAAATGGTTCTTTAACAAAAACTTTTAACTTATTAGCTTTCATAAACTTCGTTAGTTATAATCACAAATATGAAATAATATTTTTATTAAAAATCTCTTTTTACTAAATTAATACATTTTTATTTTATAAACATTATATACAACTTTGTATATAATTTCAATTTTTTATTAATATTTTTATATACTTTCCTTTAAAAAAATTAATTATTAATCACTTAAACTTATTTTTTTTAATAATATGTTATTTTTAAAATTCAAACTCCTTATTACATTTATAAGTTTTATATACATATTTTTACGAAATTATGAATGATATATTTTTATTTCTGTCATTTTCTCAAAAACTTTCATTATCTTTCAAACACAAAATATAGTTATTAATTTTAATAACATAAATAACTAATTGATATATCCTAATAGCAAAAAATTCTTACTAAAAAAATATATTACTTCATATATTATTAATAAAATAATTTTTATATAGGTGTTTATATGAACGATATAATTTTTAAATTAAATAGCTTAAAAAATTTAATTGGACATACTCCTCTAGTTGAAATTTCTTTTATATATAAAGAAAAAAAAATGAAGGTTTATGCTAAACTAGAGTATTATAATTTAACAGGAAGTATAAAAGATAGAATTGCATTATATATGTTAAAAAAAGCTTATATTAATAAAGAGCTTCATGATGATGATCTTATTTTAGAAGCAACTAGTGGAAATACTGGTATTTCTTTTGCCGCTATTGGAACTTATTTAGGTTTTAATGTTCATATTTATATGCCTGATTGGATGAGTCCTGAAAGAATTAAATTACTAGAAAGTTATAATGCTACTGTGCATTTGGTTTCAAAAGAAGCTGGTGGATTTTCAAAATGTATATCTTTAACTGAAGAATGTAAAGCTAATTGCTCTAATATATATTTACCACAACAATTTTCTAATAATTCAAATTCCTATTCCCACTACTATTCAACAGCCCCTGAAATATATAACACCTTAAAACGACATCATTTAACTCCTTCAATATTAGTTTCTGGTGTAGGTACAGGCGGTACAATAATGGGAATTTATAAGTACTTAAAAGAAAAAAATCATCATCTTAAGGCATATCCTTTAGAACCATCCTCATCACCAACATTATCAACAGGTACTCACACTGGCACTCATAGAATTCAGGGTATATCTGATGAATTTGTTCCTCCAATAGTAAATTTAAACGATTTAAACGAAATAATCAGTATTGATGACGGTGATGCAATAATTATGGCTCAAAAATTATCTCGAGAATTAGGTCTTGGAGTTGGAATTTCATCTGGTGCTAACTTTATAGGTGCTGTGAAAGCCTTAGAACTTAATAGTGCAACTTCTGTTGCAGTAACTGTGTTTGCTGATGATAATAAAAAATATCTATCTACAG
This sequence comes from Clostridium sp. K04, assembly GCF_019734375.1. Taxonomy (NCBI): domain Bacteria; kingdom Bacillati; phylum Bacillota; class Clostridia; order Eubacteriales; family Clostridiaceae; genus Clostridium; species Clostridium sp. K04. The sequence continues at coordinate 36,447 of NZ_JAASHD010000025.1, read as the reverse complement.
ATTTAATGAATAAAGAGCCTGTTAAAGAAAATTATATTTCTTCTAATATAAAACTAATCGATATCAAAGTTCTTTAATTATAAAAACAACTACCGAAAAGAAATATTATTTTTAAGTAAATTTCTAAAAATAATATTTCTTTTTTCCATAAAACATATTAACTTAAATTTATTCAATAACCACTAATACTATAACTATCTTTATTAAAAAAAATCTCATAATATTAATCTATAGTTATATTAATGTCCTAAAAATAAATCTAATAATGTGTATAAAAAAAACTACATTCATTCAATTTTTAGGCTTAAATACCCAAAGCTTTTTTAATACTTATATGAATACTAATATTTATCTTAAGCAAACTATATATATAAACTATTTTAAGGAGATGTTTAAGATGAAGAAAAAATTTAAAGCTCTATCATTAGTATTATTATCTCTACTTATCTTTGGTTTAGTTGGATGCGGTAGCAATAATAATACCACTAATAATGCTAACAATACTACTAATAATACCGACAAAAAAAATCCTCCTACTAATCAGGAGTATTATGATTATCTAACAGAAAGATATAATCATTACTTTAACGATAATACACTTGATACTACCTATGATATTTATGTAGATGATTTTACATATGATAATACATATGATGAATTTATAACTGCATACAACGATTCTTACGACCAATTAAAAAATAATTTAGAGGCTTTTAAGAATGACTTAAAAAATAACGTTGTAAAAGGAAATGACGAAGTTGATAAGTACAATGAAGAAGTAATAACAGCTGCTGATAAAGCTATTATTGCTGTTGATGATTATACTGGAACTTTTGTTGAAAAGACAAAAGATTATGCTACTTTATCTAAAGACGAAGTAGTAAAAGGTTTGAGATCCTTAACCTTAGATGCTCATAATGCTAGATTAGATTTAAAAAATATGATTGATAATGCTAAGGATAAATTAGGAATTAAATAAGATATAAAAAATGAACTCCTTTTCTAACGAAAGTTGGAGTTCATTTTTTTATATTATCAAACTACCTACTCTAAACCCCAAATATAGTTTGTCCGTTATCCCTTTCATATACCCCTTCCGCTCCAGCAATAAGATAAAGAAGAGATATTATAGATACTATATTAGATCTAATAATATTTATATTAGGCTCAAGTGAATAATCAATTTCTCCTCTTTCCTTTTCTTCATATAATATATTGTATCTAACAATTGCTATTCTAGTAAATATTAATTGCGTTGCAAAAAACATATATACAGCTTGTAAAGCTGTTTCATCAGCCTGTATTGAGTCAATATGTTCATTATTATATTTGCTATATATTAATTCAATTCCTTGTACAGTAGATGTGTATAATATTATATAAGCGTATATTGTTATATATATCATTAATATTTGTAAGTTTAATAACCCTAATGTTCTAATATCCGCCTCACTCATTTCATAAGAAACATCTCCGCCTTCATTATACTCACTATATTGATTATTATTTCTTTTCTTCTTACATCTATGTTTCTTCTTAGCCATTTAAATTTTCCTTCATTATGCTCATACTTTTATAATATTTATTATATTGTTGTTTGCTCCATAATTAACTATTTCACTAAAATATTATAACTTCTGAATAAATTATATTTTTCCTGCTTACTCTAATAAATAGTAAAAACTATAATTATGAGGTATAAACTAATGAAAAAAAATTTAAAAATTATATTTACTTTCTTATTAACTATTATAATTTTATTGACATCAGTTTCTTTTCCAATTGAAGCTTCAAGTGATGTTAATATTATTCAAGATTCTGCTAATACTAATTCGCTACCAGGTCACTTTCGTAAAACAACTAATATTTCTAACTCTTCAGCTCTAACATCTTTAAATATAGAAGGATTAGAAAAACTTAATATATCCGGAAGTGGCCAGTTTACTCCTACTAATTTGCCTTTATTAATAGAAAATATAAATACAAATCTTCCTATTGTAGATATTGATCTAAGACAAGAATCTCATGGGCTTATAAACGATGATATGGCTATTAGCTTTGCCAATGCAAATAATAGTGCAAATGCTGGTCTTACTTTAGATGAAGTTATTGGAAAAGAAAATAGTGATTTATCTTCTATCAACTTAAATAAACCTTTAACCTTATACAATAATAAAAAAAATAATTACACCCAATTTAGTTCAAAGTGAATCTACTTTAGCATACTCAAATAATATATCTTATATTAGAATTCCTGTAACAGATGGTAATTTGCCTAATGAAGATATGGTTAATTACTTTATTGACATTATTAAAAGCCATTCTGAAGATACATGCTTTCACTTTCACTGTAAAGCTGGAGTAGGTAGAACTACCACTTTTATGATAATGTATGACATTATTAAAAATGGTAATAATGTTAGTTTAAATGATATCATCGGACGTCAAGTATTGCTTTCTGGAATTTCTCAACGAGATGCTGTAGATTTTTATGTTGGTAATAGATATGACTTCTTAAGTAATTTTTATGATAAATATAAAGGTTGTAACTCTACATTTGCTAATTATAATTCAACTAATAGCACAAATCTTTCTAATAAAAACATAAGTTTATTAAATTGTAGCTATAATGATCGTATAGAAGTTAATGACTCCTATATTAAAGGTCCTATCCCCCCTAAATTGCTTTATGTTATATCTGACAATAATATGACAAAAGCCGAGCAAACCATGATTGCAACTCTTCAGGGGCTTATAGCTTCAAAAAGTGATAAGCAAATATATATATTAAGTTCAAGCGAACCTGATTATCAAATATGGCTTGATGATTTAAATAAAAACTACAATGCAAAATATAAAATAATAAATGACCCTTGGAAACTTATAGATAAGTTTAAATGCTATATAAACGGCTATGTACTATATAGCAATGTAAAGGAATCATCAATAAACAATGCCTGCACCTTAGCATCATTAAATGACTCAATAGCAATTGATGAATCTATCGAAACCATATTAAACAATCATGGCATAACAAACCTAATTGAAGACTGCAGAGAAACTGATAAATATTGGGCATTTAATAATCTATGGAACTCTGGCTTAAATCATTCTACTGTAATAGAATTACCTAGTGATAAATATATGTCATTAAGAGACTATGCCATTCTTTCAAAGTCATTAGTTTTCTACGAAGATGATATACACGATAGCACATTAAGAGAATTAATTTTTAATTCTATGGATGACGGTGGTAGAATCTTAGGCTGGGCACCTGATGAACACACAAATGTTTCAATTGCATCTAGCTTTGGTATTGACACTATTGCTGCAGATTGGTCTTATAATCTTTCAGTTTTAAGTTCGTATCCTTCAACAACAAAGCTTCAAAATATTAATAATCAAGTTACTGAAGAAGATGGAGTTCATTACATTACTTTTATTATGTCTGATGGAGATAATCAACAATGGCTATTAGGAAGTAATTTCAATATGAAGAATTGGTTTGGCTCTCCTCACAGAGGTAAATTTAATTTAGGTTGGTCTTTAAATCCATCTTTGTACTATTTAGCTCCTACAGTTTTTAATAAATATTATGAAGCTGCAAATTCCACTAAATATACTGATAATTATGTAGTTGCAGCTTCTGGTAATGGATACATGTATCCTAGTAAATATCCATCTGACAAACTACTTAGCTATACCAAAAGACTCAATGAATATATGGCAAATGTTGATGCACATAATGTATTGATTCTTGATGATGAAGCTTTTTATAGAAAAGATTTATGGGATAAATATACCTGTAACTCAAATATAGATGGCTTACTTTATCTAAATTATGATATAAACAATGCCTATAATGGAAAAATAATTTGGTCTAATGATAAACCAATTATTTCATGCCGCGATTTACTTTGGGGAGGAATAGAGGATGAAAATCAATTACTTTCTAATATCAATGATAGAATTGATTGTGGTTATACTAATATTAAAGATCCTAACTCTTATACCTTTGTTTATGTTCATGTTTGGAGTAATACAATGGATAATGTTAATGATGTCATAACTAAGTTAAATAAAAACCCTAAAGTTAGAATTGTTACTCCTGATACCTTTGTTAAACTAATACAAAATAATGTTTCACATAATGCATAATCAATGTTATACTAATACTCTTTTTACTTATCATTAATTAGATAAGATAGAATTAATATTTATATAAAACCTTATTTTATAAATATCATTTATAATTAAAAAGTTTAATTTTCTAACATTAAAATAATTCTTTTACTTCAAAAAGAAACTATAACAAAATTCAACTCTTGTTATAGTTTCTAATACCTAGGATAAATCTTACTAATTGCAACTTAAATAAATCACTACTCTATATGGAGGATATAAATTATAATTTAACAAAAATTGCTGAACGAAAGTAATCTTCTATTTAAATTATTGATTTATTATTTATAGTACAATATATGTAAAATACTATCTTATGTTACATATGTTTTAATTTATTTATTAATTTTTTAAATAAAACAGCTTTATTAAATTTTCTTAATAAAGCTGTTTCAAATAAATTATTTTATTTTGCTAATTGAATAGCTCTTGCTGCTGCTTGTGGAGGAGTACTCTTAGTCATTGCTTCACTTAATACAAAAAATACAGTATCACCTTTTTGTATTTTAAACTCCTTAGGATTAACTTTCTTAATATCTGGTTCTTCCCCTTCCTTAGGGCATTCATTTGGTATTATTAATGTTTCATCACTAACAATAGCTATAAGCTCCTGATTTTGAACTACTAATCCCTTTAAATATCCCTTAACCTTTACATTAATTGTATTATTATCCTCATTTCTTTGAACTTCTTCTACAGTTCCCATAAATATAGCATTTGGTTCTGGTTTTCTTCTGTCTGCAAAAACATTACTACTAAATACTAATAAAAATAATAGTGCCAATGCAATTATTCTTTTGTTTTTCATAATAATCTCCTTTTTATAATAAAAATTTTATATACGATTATTATTCTTCTAACCAAAATAAATATTCATAAAACTAAACTATGCTTTTACATATTTTACTTAATTTATTTTAAAGTCAAATACCCTTCATAAACTTTTTGTAACTTAACCCTTATATTTCCTTATAATCAATTGAATATAACCTTTACATGAGTTATTATTATATTATGGTATTTTTATGGGAGGAATTTTTATGGGTAATTTGTTTAATTTAGATAGTGGCTTTTCAAAATTTATGAATAGAGTAAGTGATTTGTTTTTACTTAATATTTTATGGGTAATTTGTAGTATTCCAATAATTACAATTGGTGCATCTACTACTGCTTTATACTCTGTTAATTTAAATCTACTATCTGAAAATGAAGGTCATATAACTAAAGCTTTTTTTAAGGCTTTTAAAGAAAATTTCAAAAAATCTACTGCTATTTGGTTAATTGTTTTGTTAACATCTACTATATTAGGAGTTAATTTAATTTTCTGGTTAAAATGTGGACTGTCTATTGCTTATATAGCTCTACCATTTATATTTTTTACTCTATTTATTTTTTTATTAGTAACTCCTTATATTTTTCCAGTACTATCTCAAACTAACTCATCAATATTAAGTATAATTAAGTATTGCTTTTTTATATCAATAAAAGCTTTACCTTATAGCTTACTTATTACTTTATTTGGATTATCAGTTTTATTTGCTACTTTTTATTTTCCTATTGTCTTTTTATTTATGCTCCTTTTAGGAGTTGCTATTCATAGCTATATGGTTTCTCGTATTTTTTTAATTGTATACAATAAAAATAATAACCATTTTAGTAAAATATTATCATAAGTACTCTTTTTACCTATGATAATGCAAAAAATAAATGGATTATCTCCAGTAATTTATATAATTTTCATTAGGAATTTATATTATTACTTACAGTAATCCATTTATTTTTTATTTATTTTTTATTTATTTCCAAGTTAATTGTCTTGCATCTAGCTTTAATTTAAAAAATTAATATTTTCGCTAATTTTTTTAATCTAACCTCATATATAACTTATTTACTTTTCTTTCTTAATCTAAGTCCACCAACTACTGCACTCGTTCCTCCTAATATTAATGCAAGTGCTATACCTACATCACCTGTTTGAGGTAATTTTGATGGCTTCTTTCCTGAGTCATTTCCATCATCATCCTTTGATGGATCTTGATTGTCCTCATCTTGATTGTTATCTTCATCCTGATTGTTATCATCTTCATCAGTTGGTCCTTCAGGATTTTCTGGTTCTTCTTCAACTTTCGTTTCTTCATTATAAAGAGCCTCAACTTGCTTATCAGTTAATGCAACATTATAGATAGAAACATTATCGAACTTTGCATTAGCTATATCCCTATCAGACCATATATTACCACTACCAATTCTAACATCAGTCATCAATGCTAAGAAGTTATCATTGAAACATGCTGAAATATCCTTATCTTGTCTTGCAACCTCGTTTCCATCAACATAAACTACTATTCCATCAGACTTTACTGTATAAGTAACATACTCCCATTTGTTTCCTTCCAATGATTTAGAAACTTCTGTGGCATCTGAATATGCTCCATTAGCATTTATTCTACCATAAAGATTAGCACTGATTCTTGTAATTGGGTAATCTGGCGTACCATCTTCTTTAGTCATGCTTGCTTCAAATAATGCACTGTGTTCAAAATAATTTGGATCATTTTTATCTATATTAACCCACATACTTACTGTATATCCTTCTTTAGTAATTCCATCAAATGTGTCTGTAGGTAAAGCTAAATAATTATTTTTTACTGCTCCATCTTCATTTTTTATTTCTAATACATTTCCTCTATCTGTATCTTCAACAACTGATGTAGTACCAACTAAAATTGCATTACCACTCTTACTTCCTGAATTAGCAATTGCTTCTTCCTCTATAGTTTCAAAGTCATATTTATATATTGGTTCTGCTCCAACTTCTTGTAATACACCTTTAACTGTTATATTAAACTCTTTAACTATTGATTCACTTTCCTTAGTTATTGTAGCCGTTAAAGTAACAGTTACATCTTCTCCTGTACGATTTACTTTACCATCATTAGAAATGCTCTCTTCATTATTTGATGCCCAAGTAATTGTTGTATCATATGCTCCTACTAAAGGTAATTCTATATTTGTTTTAGTTACAGTTGGTATTTTATTTTCTAAGTCCTTACTTGCATAATCGACAGCCTCACTAGCATCTAAATCAAGTTTACTTCCCCAGACAGATTCATTATTGCTTCCAACAGCAGTAAATGTCATCACTTTATTATCTTCTAATGATTCATCTTGTTGTTTAAAGAATACACCGCTATAAGTAACATCATTAGTAGTAATTGTCATATAGTAAGAACCTTCTTCCATTGTCCAAGTACCATCTATATCTCCACTTACTGTGTTATCTTCATTTAAGCTCACATTTAAAGTGTCAGCTACTTTTCCAGTTGTTGCTGTTCCATGATTTATAAATTGATAATTTCCAACAACTTGATCCTTTGAATATCCAGTTTCTGAAATCTTATCTCCACTATTTTCATAAGGTGCTACAAGAAGCCATCCTTCCTTATTAACAAACATTTGATGAACTCTTACTTCATGATATTCTGTACCATCATCAAATCTTTGGTGATGAATTAAATATCTTTCTCCATCATCATCAATAAGAACTGAATTATGTCCAGCAGCTTTTAAAGCTTTATCTTGGCAAGCAAATTTATAATTAGATATTAATTTAATTCCATTAGCTGTATTAGTAACATTTCCTGATAATGCTGCATTGTTTCCCTTTGCATCTAAATATGGTCCTGTTGGACTTTCTGATCTAAACAATCTCATATTATAACCACCATCAGAAGTTAAACTTCCATAAGTTATTGTCATGTAATAATATCCTGTTTCTGAATCATATACTACATCTGCCCCTTCCCCTGATTGAGTATATCCAACAGCTATTCTCTTACCAAAATATCTATCTGTAGGATTAATAGTATCAGTATCTGAGTCTTCTCCTGGATAAATAGGTTGTCCAGTAGTATTATCTATTTCTAATATATAAACTCCACCTGACCATGAACCATAAGTCATCCATAACTTTCCTTCTGTATCATAAAATAATTCTGGATCTATTGCATTTGGTGCATATGTTGTATTATATGATCCATCAGCTGCAAACCAAGAATCATTTACTCCACTTATAGTTCCATCTTCAATTAATTCATCAATATGTGTATTAGTATAAATTGTATTTTTATTACTATTTGAATCATAAGCATCATTTTTTGTAAATCCAGAATAAATTATGGTATCTACATATGTGTAAGGTCCCTCAATCTCTTGTGAAATAGCATATCCTATAGCAGATCTCTTATAAGTTGATGATGTACAATAATACATCATATAAGCACCCATACTTCCGTCATCGTTTACATAAGACTCATTCCAAAATACTGTTGGTGCCCAAACAGCATATCCTCCTTTACAATCAGAATCATCTTCACCAGCCCATTCAAATGATTCTTCTAAGTTATCTGATAAATCTCCAAAAATAACATTCCCAGGTGTTGTATACCCATTAGTAAAAGTAGTCCAATTTTGTAAATCCGTAGATTTAGCTGCTTCTATATGTGATCCAAACACATAATAAGTATCATCTTCTTTTACGATAGATGGGTCATGCACAGAAACACGACTCTTTTCTAATAGCTTTTCTTCCCCAGAAGTGACACTAGTAAATCCTAACGTTGAAATTAATATTCCAGCTAATATTATAGCCATTAACCTTTTAACTTTTCTTGATTTCATTTAAATTTTCTCCCCTCATACCCTCATTTTTTTATCTTTTAAATTATTTTTTAATATCGCCCTTTCTTAATAAACATAATTATAGGCATACATCAACCAACATATTTTCATATAGGAATATCTAACTTTAAATTATCATTTAGCTTAATTTTAAAAATTATATATTTAACAATAAATTTTTCTTTGCTTAAACCTTAAATAATATTGATTTACTATATTCCTATAATCTTATGTTAATTTGATATATGCCTTTTTATAGGTACTATACCTTATATTAAATTATTGAATTATCTAGATTCATGAAATTTTATCCCATTTTCTCTCTATATTAGGACAATAATTTTTCTTTACAGCTGCCCTCATTTCTACATAACAGCCACAAAGCTTACACATTCCATTAATGAGATTATCACAATCCATACAAATACCTAATCGTTCCTTATAATCTTTTTCTTCTGTTTTAATAAAACTATCTATATTACTGATGTAATCTTGCATATGCTTATATTCAGCCTGTCCCATTACTTCATTCATTAAGCACTTTTTACAAAATCTATTTTCCATAATAATTACTCAACAACAAAACTAATAACACTACAAGCTGGAATCCTAAAGTTTAATCCATTTTCTGTAATAGTAAAATCCTTAAATTTTTCTGGTTTAACTACATCTGGATTATCAAATGTATTAAATGCATTCATTTCATTAGTTAAAACAGTTGCTTTTACAGTTTTGACAGGCCTACCTACGATTATACTTTCAACATCATATGCTTCATCAATTGATAGATTATTTATTGTTATATTAATTTTTCCTTCACCATCAACTGAAACTGATTCATGTAAATTTGGTACTTGATTTTCTTCATCTAACCCAATCATTTTAGTTTCTAAATAACTTTCAACTAAAGTTGCTTCTTGATGGTTTTTATACATATTAAATACATGATAAGTTGGAGTTAACACCATCTTTTCTCCTTCTGTTAATATAACTGCTTGAAGAACATTTACTACTTGTGCTAAATTTGCCATCTTAACTCTATCACTATGCTTATTGAATATATTTAAATTAATACCAGCAATAAGGGCATCTCTCATAGTATTTTGTTGATATAAGAATCCTGGATTAGTCCCTGGTTCAACGTCATACCAGCCTCCCCATTCATCTACTATTAAATCAACTCTCTTTTCAGGATCATATTTATTCATTATTTCTAAATGCCTATTAATTAATTCTTCCATTTTTAAAGTTTTATTCATACTGATATACCAAGTTTCTTTATCAAATCCTGTTGCTGCTCCTTTATTTAACCATCCACCTGGATGAGTGTAATAATGTAATGTTAATGCATCCATAAAGTTTGCAGCAACCTTCATTACTCCATCTGTCCAATTATAATCATCTACATTTGGACCACAAGCAATTTTATAAAGTTTATTATCTCCATAATTTCTGCAGTATGTTTGATATCTTCTATACATGTTTCCATAGAATTCTGGTGTCATATTTCCACCACAACCCCAATTTTCATTCCCTACACCAAAGTATTTAACTTTCCAAGGTTCTGCATGTCCATTTTGCTTTCTTAATTCTGCCATAGGTGAAATACCATCAAAAGTTAAGTATTCAACCCATTCAGACATTTCTTGAACTGTACCACTACCAACATTTCCATTTATATAAGGTTCACATTCAAGTTGTCTACACAACTCCATAAATTCATGTGTCCCAAAGCTATTGTCTTCTACAACACCACCCCAGTGTGTATTAACCATCTTTTTACGATTTTCCTTTGGACCAATCCCATCCATCCAATGATATTCGTCAGCAAAACATCCGCCTGGCCAACGTAATACTGGAATTTTAATTTCTTTTAATGCATCAACAACATCTTTTCTCATTCCATTTACATTTGGTATTGGAGAGTTTTCTCCTACATATATTCCTTCATAAATACACCTACCTAAATGTTCAGAAAAATGACCATATATTTCTTTACTTATTTTTGATTTTTTATTGTGTGGATTAATTATTAATTTGCTCATAATTCCCAGCTCCTTTTATTTAATATATTTATTATTGTATTTTTATATTTCTTCACTAATTATTTTTAAGCCAAATACTCTTCCTGCTATAGACCCTTCTTCACTTTCAAACTTTATCCTAATATATGATTTTCCATTTGTTACTTCTTCAGGAATGCCATAAATTTTATTAAATAGTACAAATGGTTTATTTTCATCTAATTTCTCTTGTGCTATCATCAAATCTTCAGCATAAATTTTAAATTTTCTACTATACATTTTTCCATCTTCAAATATTTCTCTATCACTACCCCAGTAGGTTAACAATAAATATACCTTTTTATTATTTTTCAACTGTACTTCATAACTAAAATATCCATTATCCCTGCACTCTCTCCAGCCTTGCCCACACTCTTTAGAATAGTCTGATTTTGAATTTAAAGCTTTAATTTTATGCTCTATTTCTGATTGCTGATTATTTGGATTTACTTGATCTATAGTAATTTTCTCTATTTTATCTTGATAATTATTAGTGTTATTTTCTATATTTTTATACTCTTTCTCACTCATTACACTCCAATAAATAGTATATCTTTCATGAGTGACTTTATAAAATGGAATTAGTTTAACCTTTACATTTTCAGGCTGCCCTATTGCTTTACTCTCAAAAATTAATTCTTTTTCATTAATTTTTGTTATGCAACTTGATATTTCATCAATATCACCAACTAACTTGGGTACGTTTATTCCTGGATGATGATTTAACTTTAAGTGATCCTCTAAAATATCTGTCTCTGGGAAATTTTCTTTTCCTAAAGCTCCTGCTAAAACTAAAGGCCCATACATAAATACAATTTCATTTTTATTTTCTTTTGAATTATATAAATGTATATTCATAGGTAAATTAATATTTACTATATCACCTTTATTCCATGTTCTAGATATTGTTATATAACTATCCTCATTTTTTATATATACCGTTTCATTATTAATAGTAACTTGTACATTTTCTGAAACCCAATAAGGTATTCTTATTCTTATGCTCATGAACTCATTATCAGCTTCTTCTATCACAAGCTTTATATTTTCCTCTTCTGGGAAATTCGTTATTTGTGATATCTTAATTTTTTTATCTTCTATATTAATTTTTGATGATATAAAAAGATTTACAAACAAACTATCATTATCCTTAAAATATATATTTCTTATATACCTTGCTGGATTTTCCATACCAGTTCCTGTGCAGCACCAAAATGAATTATCTGGTGTACAATACACTTTAAAATGCCCTGGTTTAGTTGAAACAAAATAAGTTTTCATTCCACTATCAGGATCTTGTGAAGCTAATATATGATTGTATAGTGACTTTTCATAATAATCCATATACTCTGCTTTATGATGCCATTCATATAAATGTTCTGTAAGCTTTAACATATTATATGTATTACAAGTTTCAGCAGTAGTAACATCTAACTTTTCTGTCCCACATTTACCAAAATGCTCATCTCTACTATTTCCACCGATTGCATATGATCTACCTTTAGTAACTATATTCCAAAAGAATTCACAAGCTCTTTTATATTCTTCTTTACCTGTTATTTCATAAAGTGTAGCTACACCAATAACCTTAGGAATTTGTGTATTAGCATGTTTTCCTTCTAACTCATCCTTTAAATCAATTAATGGATTAATTGTTTCTTTATGAATAAATCTAATTGATAAATTTAAATAATCCTGATTTTTTGTTATCTTATAGAGATTTGCCATGGCTTCACACATTCCACCATGTTCACAATAAAGCATTTTTTCAAATTGATCTTCATTTAAATTATCAGTCCCTTTTTTAGCCCAATCAGCTAATTTAGTAACAACTTTTAAAGCTTGTTCATTTCCAATAAGTTCATATGCATCAATAAGTCCTGCATATATTTTATGAATGCTGTACCATGGAACCCAACTATCCCCTAATTCAAATCTTGTAACGTTAAAATTTCCGCTAAAAACTTTATCAAAGCATTTTCTTGGAAAACCACTCACATATCCCTCTTCATCTAAATCTTGAAGATATGCCAATTCTGATACTATATAGTCTGCTTTTTCCTTTAGCCTTATATCATTATCTGCTATATACATAGCACATAATGCTGAAAGAAAATGCCCTAATGAATGTCCACTTATCTCTTTTTCTTCCCACCCGCCATATCGTGGTTTTTTAGGAATTTGATTTATTGCTTCATAACATGGGGCTAATAACCTATCTACATCTAAATGTAATAAATACTTTTTACCTATTTCTTGAGATTCTTTAAATATTCCACCTAACAAGATTACATTTTCCATAAAAACTTCCTCATGCTTTACTAATATAACCTTAAAGTATAACTAGAAAATCTAATTTTCCAGTTATACCCTATTAACTTTTCTTTAACCTTTTCTTTTATTTATTTAACATCCAATATAAGCTATTTAATTTTAATTCTTTTTCAAAATCCCTAATATTTGTGTCTTTTCCTATAACTACTGATTCAATTCCATACATATCTGCTAATGTTGTTAATTGCTCTGAATCTAATTCATAAGTAAAAGATGTATGATGAGCACCACCAGCTAAAATCCATGCTTTAGCTCCAACTTTCAATGATGGCTCTGGCCTCCATAATACTCTTGCCACTGGAAGTTCTGGTAAATCTTTTTCAACTTCTTTTGCTTCTACTTCATTAATTACTAAACGCATTCTTCCACCTAAGTCAATTAATGATGCACAAACTGCTTGTCCTGCTTGTCCGTTAAATATTAATCTAGCTGGAGCAGCCTTATCACCTATTCCTAAATGCTTAACTTCTATTAAAGGTTTATTAGCTGAAACTGTAGGACAAACTTCAAGCATATGAGCTCCTAAAATTAATTCATTTTCTGGATCAAAGTTATAAGTGTAATCTTCCATAAATGAAGTTCTAGTATTATTAGTCATAATTTTCATTAATCTAACTAATCCTGCTGTTTTCCAATCACCTTCTCCTCCAAATCCATATCCATCTTCCATAAGTCTTTGAACTGCAAGTCCTGGTAATTGTTCCATACCATGAAGCACTTGGAAGTTAGTTGTGAATGCTGTATAGCCCCCCTTTTCTAAGAATCTTCTTAATGCAATTTCTACTTTTGCTTGATATTTAATTGAATTTCTTACTGAACCTTCAGTCTTTCCTGCTTCACAAATTTCATATTTTTCTTCATATACCTTCATTAAGTTTTCAACTTCTTCATCAGTAACTTCGTTGATTACTTCAACTAAATCACCAATTCCAAATGCATCACAAGTCCAACCTAACTTTATTGCCACTTCAACCTTATCACCTTCAGTAACAGCAACATCTCTCATGTTATCATCAAATCTTGCAATCTTAATATTTCTACCTTCAACATATCCAGTAGCAACACTCATCCACTTATTAATCTCTTTATGTGTCTCTGGCTCTTGCCAATAACCAACAACAACCTTCCTGTTATTACCCATTCTTGTGTTTATAAATCCAAATTCCCTATCTCCATGAGCTGATTGATTTAAATTCATAAAATCCATATCCATTGTATCCCATGGAATATCTCTATTAAATTGAGTATGAAAATGTAATTGTGGCTTATTTAAAATTGATAAACCTCTTATCCACATTTTAGCTGGTGAAAATGTGTGCATCCAAGTAATAATACCAGCACAACTTTCATCATTATTTGCTGCTAAACATATATCATATATCTCCTTAGCATTTCTTACTGTTGGCTTATGGATTATTTCATATTTAATTCCTTCAACATCATTTAATCCATTTACCATTTCCTTTGAATCTAAAGCAACTTGTTTTAATGTATCTTCACCATATAAGTCTTGACTTCCAGTTACAAACCAAAAACTATATTTTCTTGTATTAATCATATTTAATTCTCCCCTTTTACCATATTATTTTCACTATTTTTGAACCTTACTATAATCACTTATAAATCTTTCTATACCTGCACTTGTTAATGGATGCTTAGCCATATCTTCAATTTGGGCATATGGAATAGTTGCAATATCAACTCCTGATAATATGCATTGAAGTATGTGCTCCTTAGTTCTTATGCTGGCAGCAATTATTTCTGTTTCAAATCCATAGTTTTCTTTTGCTAATATTAAATCATTTATCAAATCCATACCATCTAATCCAATATCATCTAACCTTCCGACGAATGGGCTAATATATGTTGCTCCAGCTTTTGCTGCTAAAACACCTTGATGAACGCTAAATACTAAAGTAACATTAGTTTTTATTCCTTCTTGAGATAATACTCTTACTGCACTTAATCCTTCTAATGTCATAGGAATTTTAACAACTATATTTTTGCTTATTTTAACTAATTCTCTTGCTTCTCTAATCATTCCCTCAGTGTCTAAACTCATAACCTCTGCACTTATTGGTCCATCTACTATTTCACAAATTTGTGGAATTACTTCTGCCATTGTTTTATTTTCTTTAGAAACTAATGATGGATTTGTTGTAACTCCATCAATTAACCCCATATCATTAGCCTTTTTAATTTGTTCAATATTAGCTGTATCAATAAATATTTTCATAATAATATACCCCTCTCATAACCATTTATTTTTAACTTTACGGTTTTATTTACATTAATTTTATTAAGTTTTTAACCATATCCTATTAACTCAAAGTATTATTATTTATTTTTTCAAATATTCTACTGCTTCTTGCTCAATAGTTAATCCTTTTTTATAATTTTCTAAGAATTTTTCATATCCAATAACCATATTTTCATTTGGTTCTATTGTTATAGCTTCTGCTTCTCCAAAAATAGTATTATTTAAAAATTCTTCTAAAGAATTATTTTCTTGTTTTTTATCAAGATATAATGCTAACAATGCAATTCCCCATGCACCACCTTCTCCTGCTGTTTCCATTACAACTACCGGTACATTTATTGCTGCAGATAAAATACTTTGTGCTACTCCCTTTGTCTTAAAAATTCCTCCATGCCCAAGTATCTTATCAATCTTTACATTTTCTTCTTTTGTTAAGATGTCCATACCAAGCTTCATAGCTCCAAAGCATGTATATAGTTGAACTCTCATAAAATTAGCTAGGCTAAACTTTGCATTTGCGGGATGTAAAAACATCGGACACCCCTCAGTTAATCCAACCCCGTGCTCACCTGAATAAAAACAATAAGACATTAAATCTCCACAATCATCATCACCATCTAAAGCTTTTTCAAATAATGTTTTATACAATTCACTTGCTTTAACATTAACTCCAAATGCTTCTAAGCATTGATTAAAGATTCCCATCCATGCATTGATATCAGATGTACAATTATTTGAATGTGCCATTGCGACTAAGGCCCCAGTTGGAGTTGTAACCATATCTAACTCTTTATGAACTTTAGATAGTTCATTTTCAAGAACAACCATTGCAAATGCTGAAGTTCCTGCTGATACATTTCCTGTCTTTTTTGCTACACTATTGGTAGCTACCATTCCAGTTCCTGCATCTCCTTCTGGTGGACAAAGCTTTGCACCATATTGTAATTCTCCTGATGGATCTAAAAGTAATGCACCTTCTTGAGTTAATACACCAGCATCTTCTCCTGCAACTAAAACCTTTGGAAGTATATTTCCTAACTTCCATCTATATTCATTACTTGCTATCAATACATCAAACTTCGAAATCATATCTTGATTAAAACTTTTCTTATCTAAGTCAATTGGAAACATTCCAGATGCTTCACCTATTCCCATTACCTTTTTATCTGTAAGTTTCCAATGAACATATCCTGCTAGAGTTGTAAGGAAATCAATACTCTTTACATGCTCCTCATTATTTAAAATTGCTTGATACAAATGTGCTATACTCCATCTTTGAGGAATGTTATATTGGAATAAGTCTGTTAATTTATCAGCTGCTTGTCCCGTAATATTATTTCTCCATGTACGAAATTCAACCAATTGCTTCCCTTCTTTATTAAAAGGAAGATATCCATGCATCATTGCACTTATACCCATTGAAGCTAATCTTTTTATAGTAATATCATATTTTTCTTTGACTTTATCTGATAAATCCTTATAACACTTTTGTATCCCTGTCCATACTTCTTCTAAAGAGTATGTCCAAATCCCATTAACTAAGCTATTTTCCCAATCAAATCCACCAGTTTCAATAACAGTTCCCATTTGATCTACTAAAACTGCTTTTATTCTAGTTGATCCTAGCTCAATTCCTAGAACGGCTTTTCCAGATTCTATCGTCTTTTTTACTTCTTCTAACCTACTCATGTCCTCTCATCCTCCCATCTTCTTATGAAATAAAAAATATTTAATCTTTTATATTAATTCTTTTACCTTATTTACCACAGTTTCTTTATTAAATCCAAATAAATTCATTACCTCATTACCATTACCTGATGCCCCAAATGTATCTATACATAATACATCATCAACATATTTACTCCATCCAAAAGATGAAGCCATCTCTATACCTAACTTCTTAATTCCAGTCTTTAATACACTATTCTTATATACTTCATCTTGCATATCAAATAATCTAAAACAAGGCATTGATACAACATCAACAAATATTCCTTGGTTTTCTAATTCTTTTTGAGCTTTTATTCCTAAATCTACTTCTGATCCTGTTGCTACTATTTGAGCTACTGGATTTTGTGATGCTTCTGAAATTATATATGCACCTTTTCTAACATTATCAACACAGTTAAATTCAGCATTGACATTTATATTTTGTCTTGTTAATACTAATACTGATGGTGTTTCTTTATCTTCTAAAGCTACTTGCCATGCTGCATTTGTTTCATGTGCATCTGCCGGTCTTATTACATTTACATTTGGTATAGCTCTAAGCCCAGCTAATTGTTCAATTGGTTCATGGGTTGGTCCATCTTCTCCAACTGCAATTGAATCATGTGTTAATACATAAATTAATGGTTGTTTTTCAATTGCTGACATTCTTATAGCTGGTTTTAAGTAATCACTAAATACAAAGAATGTTGAAACAAATGATCTTAACCCACCATGAAGCATTATTCCATTTCCAGCTGAAGACATTCCAAATTCTCTTACACCAAACCAAATATTCTTACCTTCTGGAGATTCTTTTCTAAAATCACCTTGTTCTTTTAAGTAAGTCATATTTGAATGTGCTAAATCTGCTGATCCTCCAAATAAACCATCATAAGCCTTTGCAATCGCATTCATTGTAAATCCTGAAGCATTACGAGTGGATATTGATTCATTTTTCTCATATTTAGGTAATACTTCTTCAAAATTAATATTTAACTCGCCATTAATTGCAGCTATCAAACTATCATAAAATTCTGGATATTTTTCTCTATACTTATTAACTAACTCATTCCATTGAGCTTCTTTTTTCTTTCCCCTTGCAATAACACCATTAACAAAGTTTTCTTTTACTTCTGTTGGAACAGTAAATGGCTCGTAATTCCAATTTAACTTTGTCTTAGTTTCTAAATATTCATTAGCTCCTAAAGGTGCTCCATGAACTCCATTAGTTCCACCCTTATTAGGTGCTCCATATCCAATTGTTGTCTTTATCTCAATTAATGTTGGCTTATCTGTTGCCTTTTTAGCTTCTTCTATTGCAGCTGAAATTGCTTCTACATTTGTATCACCATCTCCAACCTTAATAGTATGCCAATTCATAGCCTTTACTCTATCGATAACATTATCTGAAAATGAAGTTGAAAGCTTACCATCTAAACAAATATCATTTGAATCATATAGAACTATTAATTTTCCTAATCCTAAATGTCCTGCTAAAGATATAGCTTCATTTGCTACACCTTCCATTAAGTCCCCATCACCAACTATTGCATAAGTATAATGATCAATTATATTTAATTCGTCCTTATTATATTTAGCCGCTAAATGTTTTTCTGCCATTGCCATTCCAACAGCTTGTGCAATTCCTTGACCTAAAGGACCACTTGTAGCTTCTACGCCATGAGTATGTCCAACTTCCGGATGCCCTGGAGTTCTTGAATTTAGCTGTCTAAATTCTTTTAAATCCTCTATAGTTACATCAAATCCACATAAATGTAACATTGAATATAAAAGTGCTGAACCATGTCCTGCTGATAATATAAATCTATCTCTATTAAACCATTTGCTATTCTCTGGATTAATGTTTATATGTTTATTAAATAACGTATATGCCATTGGTGCTGCACCCATACAAATCCCTGGATGTCCTGAGTTAGCTTTCTCTATTTGATCTACTGATAACATTCTTATTGTGTTTATGCTTTGCATCTCTATTTCTCTCATTATTCCCCTCCAAAATTTGATTTACCTTTAAACCACTTAATATCTTTTATCCATAATTACATTAAATTGTACTTACTTATTTTGTTATAGGTTCTTTAACCTTCACTTTAGACTGTCCGTAATAAGCATTTGCTCCATGTTTTCTGAAATAATGCTTGTCTTGTAGTTCAGACGGTATTGAAGTAATATCTTTATTTAAATTTTCTGTTCTTATTGCCATTTTAGCTACTTCTTCTAAAACTACTGCATTTAATACCGCTTTGCTTGCTGTTTCTCCCCAAGCAAAAGGGCCATGGCTAGCAATGATAATTCCTGGAACGCTTAATTCATCTATATTTCTTTCAGTTAATGTTTCAATTATTACTGAACCTGTATTTTTTTCATATTCATCTTTAATTTCTTCTTTAGTTAATGATCTTGTACATGGAACTGGGCCATAGAATGTATCTGCATGAGTTGTTCCATATGAAGGAATATCTCTTTTAGCTTGTGCCCAAGATGTTGCAAATGATGAGTGAGTATGTACTACTCCTCCGATATTAGGGTATTTTTTATATAATTCTATATGAGTTGGTGTGTCTGATGATGGTCTTAAGTCACCCTCTACTACATTTCCATCTAAATCAACTACTACCATATCACTAGCTTTCATTTCGTCATAACTTACTCCACTTGGTTTAATTACCAAAAGTCCACTTTCTCTATCAATGCCACTAACATTTCCCCATGTAAGTACAACCAAGTCATGTTTTACTAAATCTAAATTTGCCTTAAAAACCTCTTCTTTTAAATTCTCTAACATCTCAATTCCCCTCCGAATATTTATATATACAGTCTAGTTTAATCCAAATATTAAATTAGACTCAGCCTTAAGAAGTTGTATCCCACTCAAATTGTACGTTATTTAAACATTAAACTCTGTTTATTTCCCCATATGTTCCGTACAATTTAATGGTAGCAAATTTTTATTTGTTTGTAAATGTTTTACTGGAAAAATATTTAAATTTTTCTTTTGTTTAATTATTTTAAAATCTAAAAATGGCATTTATAAATAACATATTTGTCATTTATAAACGCCATTTCTTAACATGTTTTAAATTCTTTTTACACTATTTTTAACTACTATTTCAGGTTCAAATATATATGAAACCTTTTCCTGTTCACCATTGATTAAACGTAATAACATTTCAGCTGCTTTTTTACCTAACTCTTCTTTTGGATGAGAAATTGTTGTAATTCCACAATCCAAAACAGCTGATACTGTTGCATCATTATCATATCCTACAATTGATAAATCTTCTGGTATTTTCAATCCTAACTCTTCTGCTACCTTTACTACCTTCATAGCAACTTTATCATTGTAACAGAATATAGCTGTTGGTCTATCATTTCTGCATAATAAGCTTCTAGTAAAGCCATCTATATAAAAATCTTCTTCAAATGTCTTAAACTTACCAACTATTGTAGAGTCTATTTCAATATTATTTTCCTCTAAAGCTCGTAAATATCCTTTTTTACGTTCTATACCTTGTACATCATCTTCCTTAAATAGCCCAGCAATTCTTTTATGTCCCAAATCAATTAAATATTTACAAATAGTATATCCACCTTTTTCATCATCAATTGCTACATAAGATTGTTTATCTTTATCATATGCTGCATTAATCATTAAATATGGTATATTATTATTAGATATTTCTTTATAATAATCTTCATTCGTATTACCTAACGCACTAGCTGTAGGCTCAATTATTGCTCCAACAACATCATATTCTAATAATTTTTTTAACTGTTCTCTTTCTTTTTGTTTTTCATTATTCGTACTTAATAATAGTATGTCATAGCCATTTTTGCTTAATACTTCTTCTATTCCTTTTATTAAGAATGGAAATATATATTCTGATACATATGTTGTTATTACTATTATCATTTTACTCTTTGTCTTTTTACTTTTTTCTAATTTATCTACATATGCACCTTTGCTTCTTTCTCTATAAATGTACCCTTGTTTTTCAAGCTCTAATATAGATTGTCTTACTGTATGTCTACTTACTGAAAATAATTCTCCTATTTCTTGTTCTGTAGGAAGTTTTTCTCCATATACCATTTCTCCATTAAGTATTTTATCTCTATAATATTCAAATATTTCTATATACTTTATTGTTTTCTCCACTTTCCACTGCCCCCTCATATTGTACTTACAATCGCTCTTTCTTAATTTAATTTTAACCTAATTTTATACTTTTTACCATACGAATTTTATGAAAATATTATAAATAGTATATAAAAGATAAAAAACATATATTTAAATGCAACAAATAAATGCCCTTAAGTTTATTCATTATATAAAATAAACTTAAAGGCACTACTCATTTTTACAATTATTTTTCTAGTTCCAAATAATTATATAATGCTCCAATTAAATTAGCATCATTAACTAAATATAGTATTTTGTTATTTTATTAAACCATACTAAGCTTGTATCTCTTATATATTTCCTTTTGTTCTTCTAGTACTAATAAGTCTAATCTTTGACTTATGCTTATTGTCTCCAAGCTACCAATTCCATTTGCCTCTATGGACTCATTTAATAATACTTTAAAAGTATACATTAAAATTTTAATTATATTCATTGTTTTCCTCCACTGGTAACATTTCAACATCAATTATTTTGAGTTATCATATGATTATTATATTATTTCTAATTTAAATAGTTAAATATACCGTTAGTCTTATTTCGTCATTATAAATATATTTAACGTATTATTTTATTTACTTTTTGTAAAATAATTGTTTTATGACTAAATCCACACTATTACATCACTTTTAAAATAAGCAATAAAATTAATATATTTAGATTATTTATATTTTTATTTAATATAACTTTCCATATGTATTGCGTACATTTTATAAAAAAAATGAACTACTATCATCACATGTGTAATAGTAGTTCATTTTTATTTTAGTGTGGTAAAAAATTCATTTTAACATTAATGAAGATGTCTTAATTCTTAAACAATTTTCTTATATAATTCAATAATTTGTTCCTTAGTAAATTCTACTGGATTTCCTGGAGCACAAATATCTTTCATTGCATTTTCAGCTAAAAGATCAAAGTCTACATCATTAACTCCAAGTTCACCTAAAGTAGCTGGGATTCCAACTTTCTTAGCTAATTCCTTCATTGAATCTACAACAAAGGCTGCACATTCTTGAGCTGATTTACCTTCAACATCATATCCAAGTACATTTGCAATTGAAACAAACTTTTCTGGTACATACTTTGCATTTTCCTCTTCAACATATGGAAGTAACATTGCATTGCAAACACCATGTGGCAGATTATAAATTCCACCTAATTGATGGGCCATAGCATGTACATTTCCTAAACCAGCATTACTAAATGCAATTCCACCTAGGAATACTGCATATACCATTTGTTCTCTAGCTTCAATGTCATGTCCATTTTCAACAGCTCTTGGTAAATAATCAAATATTATTTTAACTGCTGCTAATGCTGTTGCATCAGATACTGGATAAGCTCCTGGTGTAACTATTGTTTCGATAGCATGAGTTAAAGCATCCATTCCTGTTGCTGCTGTAAGTGATGCTGGTTTTTCAACCATAAGCTCTGGGTCATTAACAGTTACTGTAGCTAATGAATTTTTATCTACCATAACCATTTTTACATGTCTTTCTTCATCAGTTACAACATAGTTTATAGTAACTTCACTTGAAGTACCTGCTGTAGTATTTACAGCTACTATTGGTAATGACTTATTTTTAGAAAGATTAACTCCTTCATATTCTTTAATATGTCCACCATTAGTTGCTAAGATTCCTATAGCCTTAGCTGTATCTTGTGGTGATCCTCCACCAATTGATACTAAGAAATCACAATCAGTTCCTTTTAATCTTTCTAATCCATCATGAACATTTTTACAAGTTGGATTTGGAACTACTTCTGAGTATACTTCATAAGCTATTCCTGCTCCCTCTAAAACATTTAATACTTTATTTGCTACTCCATTACTCATTAGGAAATTATCAGTAATAACAAAAGCTTTCTTAAATCCTAAATCATTAACTGTTGCTCCTAAATCATTTAAACATCCAGCTCCCATTAAATTAATAGATGGTACATAATATATTGCCATAATATCCTCTCCTTACTCTAATTTTTTCTATATAACTTATAAATTTTTCGTATATTCTTTATTAATATATAAATTAAAGAGTAAAACCTGAATTTCTATTTTTAATACCACATTAGTTTCAGAAATACTTAAGAAAAATACAATTTACCTCAACTTTTCGCTTTACCCTTTAATCCTTAACTTAATTAATTACTTTAAATATTCTTCTGAAATAGTAACATTAAAATCTCTTGCTAAATCTCTAAAATTATCTGAGCTTATAGTTTGTCTCTTTCCGCCCATTGATAGAACTTTTACAAGTATTTCAGCAGACTTCTCAACTGTATCCATAAGTCCAAATGTCAAATCTAAATCCTCACCTGAACAGAACACTCCATGATGTGCCCAAATAACTACGTCATGCTTCTTCATTAATTCACTTGTTGCTTCAGCAATTTCAGCTCCACCTGGAACCATCCAAGGAACTATTCCTACTCCTGATGGGAATACTACTGGACATTCGGTTGCCATTTCCCATAATTCTCTTGTAAATACAGCTCCATCAAGAGGTAATACAAATGTTAAAGCAATTAAATTTGTCGCATGTGAATGCATTATCACTCTATGCTTCCCATTAGTTGCTTCGAATTTAACAGAGTGACTCATTAAATGAGATGGTAATTCGCTAGTCGGTTTAGCACCATTAACTAATCCCCAAACAACTTTATAGTTTTCACCTTTTTCATCAATTTTAACTATTCCTACATTAGCCTCTAAATCAACAGCTACATTTCTTATAAACTTTCCACTTCCAGTTACTAAGAAATATTCATTAGCTAAATTTTTAACTGTAACCCCTATTGGTGAATAATCTCTATTTTCATCAATAATATTCTTAATTGATTCTACATTTTCAGAAGTTAATCTATAAGAAATATTTCCACCATTTCTTTCATGCCATCCTTTAAGCCAAGCATCATTAGTCATTTTCATAAAGTTTTGTACAAATTTCATATCTTGCATACTCATTTTCATTACCTCTTATTCAATAAATTTTGTATATTAGATATCAAAACTCTATTATGGTATTATTTTGATATCTAATATAAATTCTTCTTTTATTATTACTTATAATTAATTTCTCTTTGATAACACTTCTTCTTCATATCTTTTAACATCTTCTATCCAAGATTCACCTACTGGTACATTATTCTTTTCACAGTAGTAATTCCATATATCTCCCAT